>NZ_JBNCLC010000018.1:0-73091 GCF_049844475.1 Micromonospora sp. DT47
GAACCATGATCACTGATGTCTGTGCCCGTCTCCTACCCGCCCGATCCTCACTGACCTATTTGCGCGGCCTCTAAGCCTTGTTCCCCCGTGGCCCGGACTGGTTGTGCCCCTGAGCCCCTGCCCGTATAGTCGCAGTGACGTTGAGTGCGCGGGCGGAAACGCTCACGCGTGCTCAGTGGGGTTGAGCAGCCCTGCTGCCGTACCGCTGATCTGAGCTGCGGTGGCAGGGCGGGGTGGTCCGCCCGCGCGCGGCGGGCGGGTGCGGCCACCCCTTCCATTCCCGTACGCGGAAAGGTGGGGCGAGACGTGCGTGCCTTCTTCCGGCGGTCCGACCGCAACCAGCGACCGGACCGGGCGCGCGTGCCCGGGTCCAACTACCGGTCCTCGGCGTACGTCCCGTTGCTGCCCTGGCAGGTGCGGGAGCGACGGTTCCGGGAGACCCGGCGCGGCCTGGACCCGGCGGAGGTGCAGGCGTTCCTGGACCGGGTTGCGGGTGATCTCGACGCCGCCTACCGGGCGCTGCGCGACAGCCGGTTGGAGACCGCGCGGATCAGGGACGCGTTGCGGCGCTGGCAGTCCGAGCAGGCGCAGCGCGCCCAAGCGGGCCGACCCTGATGGCGGAGCGCGAGCGGTACGTCATCCACCTGCCGGTGCTCGCCGTCGACCTCGCCGGCGCGGTACGGCTCGCCCGGGTGGTGGCCCGCTGGGCGAGCCTGCTCGCCTGCGCCGACCCGGGGGAGACCACCGTGTCGGCCGAGGACGAGCAGTGCGTACGTCATCGGGTTTTCTGCGACCTGCGGATGCCGGGCGGCCGGCGCTGCCTGCTCCGGGCCGACCACGACGGACCGTGCGCCCGTCGGCCGGCCCGGCGCTGACGGCGTCCCCGCCGCCATGCGATCCGGGCTCACGAAGCGGCGCGGTCGACCGGCTCTCCGGCGGCCCGTACCACCGGTCAGGGCCCACGTTCGGGTTCCGCTCGCCGGGTCGAGGGCTCCGGATGCCGCGCGGCTTGGCCTGCCGGCGGATCTCGGCGTACGCCCGGACGTCGGCCTGCCATCCGGCGCGGCTGGTTGTCAGCGCGTCGAGCGCCCGCAGGAGAGCCCTCTCGTCCCGCTCGTACGGACCCGCGATCTCCCTGAGATAGCTGAGCGTGGCGTGGCAGCCGATCGGCCGGTACAGCTGCACGCGCGACCGCAGCGCCGACACCCGCCGTCCGTGCGGCAGCGAGGGGTCGGGCACCTTGCGGGCGAACGCGCTGAAGCTCACCGACCGAGGCTAGTCGGCGGGTGACGGACGTGGCAGGTGCCGAGCGCGGTCGACCCGGTGCTCCCGCAGCGTGCCGGGTCAGCGGCAGAGCGAGTCGACCCACGCCTCGAAGTCGGGGAATTCGGCACGAGCGGTCTCGATCACCTCGGGGGCGGGCCGTCGCGCCGCCGGGGCGTACCGCTGCGCAATCTCCATGCGACGGGCGTCGGGCCGCGGTCGATGCTCGTGTCGCGGCCACATCGTCGCCTCCAGCGGGCCGAAACCGCCCGCGAGGAGCCACAGGTACGCCGCCAGGTCGCGGGCCACGACGGACACCTCACCTTCGGAGCCGAGGAACACCACCGGCTGGCGCTCGACCGGCTCGCCCGGGTGGGCGAGCCAGAAGGCAGCCAGGCCACCCGTGCCGTCCCGCCCGAAGATCCGGAAGTTCACCCCGTCGAGCGAGGGGTTTCCGCTCCACGCCTGCCACCACTCGGCGGTTTCCGCCAGGGTGAGGAACTCGTCGTACGGCTCGAAGTCGACGCCGTCGCCGCCGTCGTAGTCGAAGCCATTGGCATGCGCCTCGCGGAGCGGTTCGGGAAGGGTCACCGGCGCACTCTAGCCAGCCCCCACGACAGGTCAGTCCTCACTTCCGGCGGGCGTCGCGGACGGACGCCCCGATCCCGGCGACGATCGAGCACACGCTGGCGAGCATGACCGCCATCGTCCCGACCGGATACGCCCCGTCGGTTGCGAAGATCAGTACCGCGCCGACGGCCACGCAACAGGCATGCCAGCCCCGGCCGGGTCTGTCAGTCCTGTCCGGAGTGGACCGGGGCCGAGGGAGCGTCCCCTCGGCCCCGGCCGGTGTGCCTACTTCCGGTAGACCGAGATGTGCGACCGGCTGGTGGAGTCGAACGGCTGCCGGTGCCAGTCCGCGTACCGCTCGACGAGCCGCAGGCCGGCCCGCTCCGCCATCTCGTCGATCTGCTCCGGCCAGCAGTAGCGCATCGCGAAGGGTTTCAGGTGCACGCCCTCGCTGTCGAACCTGATGGTCTGCCGGACGAAGGTCTGCGCGGCGCGGTCGTACTGGTGCAGCCGGATGGTGGCCGAGTCCTCGGTCACCGACCGCATCCGCACCTGCTCGTCCCGGTCGAAGTCGGCCGGGTCCGGCACGAAGGTCTCGATGACGAATCCGCCGCCCGGTGCCAGCACCCGGGCCACGTTGCGGAAGCAGTCCTGCTGCCGCTCGACCCGGACCAGGTTGAACAGGGTGTTGAAGACCAGGTACGCCAGCCGGTACGTCCCGGTGACCGGCACGTCCGCCATGTCGCCGACGACCACCGGGATCTGGTCGCCGCCGGGCTTGGCGCGCATCTTCGCCACCATCTCCTCGGACGCCTCGACGCCGGAGACGTCGAGACCGCGCGCGGCCAGCGGCAGCGCCACCCGGCCGGTCCCGATCGCGAGTTCGAGCACCGGGCCGCCGTCGGCCCGGTCGGCGAGGAAGTGCACCGCCGCCGTCGGGTCGGGGTTGTCCGTGCCGTCGTAGGTGTCGGCCCACAGCCGGCCGAAGAGACCGGGATCGTCGAGGACGGACATCACCGACCCCCTCCCGGCGTGGTGACGGTCGGGGTGTCGCTACCGGCGCGCGCCCGCGCCGTCGTCGCTGAATTCCACGTACTCACGAAGCCTCGATTCCCTGGGATGGATGACGGTCCCTACCTGAGCGGACATCGCTGCGTGAGGCATGTCGTCTTCTCCCTCCGGTCGGCTTCGCGCCCAGCCAACCGGCCGCCGGCGACCGGGGCAACCGCATTACGGCTCCGCGCGGCAGCCCATCCTCAGGTACGCGTCGACGTCGGACGCCGCGACGTCGGCAGGTCCTCCGGCTTGGCGGAGGCGACCACGGCGGGAGGGCGGGCGTCGCCAGCCGCCGTCAGAGGTGCTGGACGATCTGGATCGGGTTGCCGTCCGGGTCGGCGGTCCAGGCGATCAGCAGCCGGTCGAGCCAGGTGTGCGGGCCGGCCAGGGTGGGCGCCCCGTCCGCGACCAGCGCGTCGTACGCGGCGGCGGTGTCGTCGGTCCAGAGGATGACCGCTGCCCGCTGGCCCGCCGGGACCGGGTCGAGGCCGTGGTCGTCCCGGGTGGAGGCCACCGAGGCGATACCGATCTTGTAGCTGTCGAGGACCAGGTCGACGTGGATCGGCTCGCCCTCGGTGGGCACCCGGAACGTCTCGGTGAAGCCCAGCTTCGCGTAGAACGCGGCGGCCCGGGCCACGTCCTCGCTGAACAGGATGACCTGAGGTGTCCGGAACATCGACATGGGGCGATCGTAGTGGCCGCGGCGGGTGCCGGACGGCCGGTTCATCGCGAGCCGACGAACGAGCGGTCCCGGCCGTCAGGCGGGGCGGCGGGCCAGCAGATAGCAGCGTCGGGGCCGATGCGGTCCCGGTAATCCGCGGCGACCGTGTCGTAGCTCCGCCGGACCCGCTCGCGATCTCCTCCGTCGGACATGCCGTCCAGCCTGTCACGGGAGGACCGGCCGGGCTGCCCCCGAAGATCGGGCCGGGCCGGACGTGGCAGGTCGGGCACGGCTGGCGAGCGTTGGAGGGTTCAGGAGATGTAGTGGAGGATCACGTTGTGCACGTGGTGGCTCTTCTGCGCGCCCCGGAACTCCACCTCGTAGGTGTGCGTGCCGACGTGGATGGCGATCGCGCCGGTGGAGAAGAACGACCCGCCCCAGGACTTGTTGCTGACCACGCTGACGCTGGTGATCTTCGAGTACGGGATGCTGGTGATGGCGTACCGCTTCCCGACGAACGAGCGGTCCTGGATGATCACCCGCCGGTCGGTGAGGCCGATGAAGCCGGTGCCGGTGCCCACCGCGTCGTAGACGGCGATGATCTGTTCCCCGTCGAGCAGCCCGCTCTGGATCTGCTGGAACTGTTCCTTGCGGTCGTACGTCGCCTGCGCCATGCGTCCCACGGTAGGCACGGCCCGCCACGTCCTCGGATGCGCCGTGTCATGGTTGTCCCGGTTTGCGGCGACGATAGCGGTGGACTGTGGCAGTCGGACCCACCATCGTGGAGCATCACGTCGTGGGGGCCGGTGGGCTACCCTGCACGGCGCGTAGCGAGACACGGGGAGGAACTGGACATGACCACGGACGGCGCCGGCCCGCGGCCGCGCGCGGAGAGTGGACGGTCGAGGCGGCCGGCGCTCCCCGGCATCATGGAGGCGGCCGACGACGAGTGGGAGCCGTGGTCGGGCCCCGAGCCGGTGCGCGGCCGGCTGAACCGGTCGGCCATCGCCGCCTTCGTCTTCGGTCTGTTCGGTGGCGTGCTCGCGCCGATCTTCGGCCTGGTCGCGCTCGTCCAGCTCCGCCGCCGCAGCGGCGAGCGCGGGAAGGGGTTCGCCGTCGCCGGTCTGGTCCTCTTCGGCGTCTGGGCGCTCGCGGCGGTCCTGCTCCTCACCGCGGTGGCCCCCCGTGCCGAACCCGAGGCCGGCGTCCGGGGGCTGCGGGTGGGCGACTGCTTCCGCGCCGGCGATCCCACGGCTACGCAGACCGCGCCGGAGAAGGTCACCCGGGTGGCCTGCACGGAACCGCACGACGCCGAGCTGCTCGACGATTTCCCGGCCTACGAGCGGTACGCCGACGAGGCGTACCCGGGCGTCGCCGAGCTGTCCCGGCGGGCGGAGACCCACTGCCGCCAGCGGCAGGCCAGCTACATCCTCGAGCCGCTCGCGCTCCCGGCCGAGGCGCGCCTGCGCTGGTACGTGCCGTCCCGGATCCAGTGGCCGACGGATCCCCGGATCACCTGCTACCTCACCGGCGGCACGGCGCCGCTGACCCGGCCGCTGCGGGCGGACGCGACGGTCCTGCGACCCGAGCAACTCGCCTACCTGACGGCCGTACGCGACTACACCGAGGTGCGGGCGGCCCTCGTCGCGGAGGCTCCGACGGCGACGCCGACCGCGCTCCGGGACGCCCTGAAGCGGACGGAGACCGCGCACACCGGGATGTGGTTCCAGCTGCGTGGCGAGAACTGGCCGGCGGCGGTGCGGCCGTCGATGGAGAAGCTGCTCACCGAGATGGAGCAGGACGAGCCGTCCTGGCGCGACGCCGACACCGCGACCGACCCGGCGGTGCTGCTCAAGGTGGTGGCGCAGGCCCAGCGGCACCCGGACCCGCAGACCGAGCTTGCCGTACGCCAGGCCCTGGGCCTGCCCACCGCGCAGGGCGAGCCGGTCCGGTGAACGCGGCGGAGCCCCGCCGGTCGTGCCGTGGTGGCACGGCCGGGCGGGGCTCCGGGGACCGCTCGGGTCAGTGGTTCGGTGAGATGGTGTGGCCACCTATCGCATCCTGACCACTCGGACCGCTCACGCAGGACGATCCGGGGACCACCGAGGGTGACGTCCGGTCCTAGGCTGAGGCGACGGCGGCAGTGCGCCGACGGGGACGGGGGCCGGCGATGGACGCCTTGCGCGCGCTCGGGCGTCAGTTTCCGGTGACCGTGCGGTACGCGTCCTCGATGCGGGCGGCGAGCAGGACCTCACCATCGGTCAACGGCTCACCGTGGCCGTGGCCGACCCGGATCTGGGTCTCGGAGTCCCGCCGGCTGATCTCCGGGCGGAGCCGCAGCGCGTCCGCGACCACCTTCACCCGCTCGGTCAGCGCCGCGTGCTGGGTGTCGTCGATGACGAGGGTCCGTCGGATCTGCTCACCCTCCCGGATCCAGCCCGTGAGGAGCGTGAGCGCATCGCTGAGGTAGTCGTGCTTCGCCCGGCTGCTGAACAGCGCGCGCATCACCGCACCTCCCAGGCGTCGTTGCCGGCTTGTGGCCAAATCGTCGCCGTCCCGTGTCCTCGTGGTGCTGCCCAGTCTGTCGTCCGAGGGGCGGTGTGTCCACGCCCACACTTCCGGGTCTTCCTGACCTACTGGTCGGGCCCGGTACCCAAACCGACGATTGATCTGGCACCCTGGACGCCCGTGCGGACCGAACGGGTTAGCGGGAACGGGCAGGACGACCGGCGTGAGCCGAAGGTCGTCGTCGGCGCGGCGATCATCTCCGACGGGCGGGTGCTGGCCTGCGCGCGGTCCGCGCCGCCCGAGGTGGCCGGCATGTTCGAGTTCCCCGGCGGCAAGGTCGAGCCGGGGGAGAGCGAGACCGCCGCGCTGGTCCGCGAGTGTGCCGAGGAGCTCGCCGTACGCGTGGAGATCGGCGAGCGGGTCGGCCGCAACGTGCGGATGGCCCACGGGCGCTCGGTGCTCAAGGTGTACGCGGCCCGGCTGCTGCACGGCGACCAGCCGCGGGCGCTGGAGCACTCGGCGCTGCGCTGGCTCTCCGCCGCCGAGCTGGACACGGTGACCTGGCTCCCCGCCGACGCGCCCATCGTCGCCGCCCTCCGTCCCCTGCTGCTCGCCCACCCCTGACCGGCCCCGCGCGCCGACGGCGCGCGACCCCGGCCGTCGACGGGCCACACTCCGCCGCCCGCCAACCTCATGACCAACGAGGCACCGGTTCGGTGGGAACCGGACGGCGGGTTGAAAAGGGGACGGGGGCCGGCGGCTTCCGCCGCGGCCCCCGTCATCGTCGTCGTGCTGCTCAGTGCTTCTCGTCCTGGGTCGGGTGGGCGAAGTTGAGGTGCTCCGGGGGCAGCGGGAAGGTGACGTCGTCGCCGAACGGCGACGGGGCCGCCGCCCGGTCGAAGGTCAGCTCCGTCAGCGGCAGCCTGCCGCGGTCGTCCACCGCCGGGGCGGTCGGGTGTGGCACCTCGCGGTGCCAGTTCACACCCTGCTGCGCCTGGACCTCGGCGTGCGGGTCGTGCGAACCGCCGGCGTGCGAGTGGACCTCAGCCTGACGAACGCCGCTGTGCACCACGGACTCCTTTCCCGCGCTGCTCGCGGTGCCCTGGGGCGTGTCACCCCGTCGGAAGATCTTGCTACCAAGCCACACAAGGGGATCGTACCTGCGGTCGACGACCCGCTCCTTCATGGGGATGATCCCGTTGTCAGTGATCTTGATGTGCTCCGGGCAGACCTCCGTACAGCACTTGGTGATGTTGCAGAAGCCGAGGCCCTGCTCCTGATGCGCGTGGTCCTTGCGGTCGGTCTTCGCGTCCAGCGGGTGCATGTCCAGCTCGGCGGCCCGGATGAAGAACCGCGGGCCGGAGAAGGCCTGCTTGTTCTCCTCGTGGTCGCGGATCACGTGGCAGACGTTCTGGCACAGGAAGCACTCGATGCACTTGCGGAACTCCTGCGAGCGCTCCACGTCGACCTGCTGCATCCGGTAGTCGCCCGGCGCCACCCCGGCGGGCGGCGCGAACGCCGGCGTCTCCCGGGCCTTCTCGTAGTTGAAGGAGACGTCGGTGACCAGGTCCCGGATGATCGGGAAGGTCCGCAGCGGGGTGACGGTGACCGTCTCGGCCTCCTCGAAGGTCGACATCCGGGTCATGCAGCTCAGCCGCGGCTTGCCGTTGATCTCCATCGAGCAGGAGCCGCACTTGCCCGCCTTGCAGTTCCACCGGCAGGCCAGGTCGGGCGCGTCGGTGGCCTGGAGCCGGTGGATGACGTCGAGGACCACCTCGCCCTCGTTGACCTCGACGGTGTAGTCCTGCAGGTCGCCGCCGGTCTCGTCGCCCCGCCAGATGCGGAACTGTCGCTTGGTCCCCATCAGTTGCCCGCCTCCTCAGCGAGGGCGTCGAACTCCGCGAGCTCCTCGTCGGTCAGGTACTTGGCCAGCTCGGTACGGTCGAAGAGGCCGATCAGCTCCGGCCGTATCCGCGGCAGCGGCTTGTGCTCCAGGCGTACGGCGTCGCCGTCCAGCGAGCAGACCAGGTTCACCCGGCGCCACTTCGGGTCCATCGCCGGGAAGTCCTCCCGGGTGTGCCCGCCGCGCGACTCCTGCCGCTCCAGCGCCGCCTTCGCGGTGCACTCCGAGACCACCAGCATGTTCCGCAGGTCCAGCGCCAGGTGCCAGCCCGGGTTGTAGCGCCGGCCGCCGGCCGCGCTCACCTTGGCCACCCGCTCGCGCAGCTCCGCCAGCCGGCTCAAGGCGTCCACCAGCTCGCCTTCCCGTCGGATGATTCCGACTAGATCCCCCATCACCGCCTGGAGGTCCTGCTGCAGGGTGTACGGGTTCTCGCCGGTGTCCCGCTGCAGCGGCGCCAGCGCCGTCTCCACCGCGGTCTCCACCGCGCCGACCGGCACCTTCGGGCGCGAGGTCAGCTGATCGGCGTACGACGCCGCGTGCCCACCGGCCCGCTTGCCGAAGACCAGCAGGTCGGACAGGGAGTTGCCGCCCAGCCGGTTGGAGCCGTGCATGCCGCCCGAGACCTCACCGGCGGCGAAGAGCCCGCGCACGATGCCGTACGCGGCCCCCGAGTCCGGGTCCACCTCCACGCCACCCATCACGTAGTGGCAGGTCGGCCCGACCTCCATCGGCTCCTTGGTGATGTCGACGTCGGCCAGCTCCTTGAACTGGTGGTACATCGACGGCAGCCGGCGGCGGATCTCCTCGGCCGGCAGCCGGGAGGCGATGTCCAGGTAGACGCCGCCGGCGGGCGTACCCCGACCGGCCTTGACCTCGCTGTTGATCGCACGGGCGACCTCGTCGCGGGGGAGCAGCTCCGGCGGACGCCGATTGTTGTCCGGGTCCTCGTACCAGCGGTCCGCCTCCTCCTCGGTCTCCGCGTACTGCTTGCGGAAGACGTCGGGGACGTAGTCGAACATGAACCGCTTGCCGTCGGAGTTCTTCAGCACGCCGCCGTCACCGCGGACCGACTCGGTGACCAGGATGCCCTTCACCGATACGGGCCAGACCATGCCGGTCGGGTGGAACTGGAGGAACTCCATGTTGATCAGGGTCGCCCCGGCGCGCAGCGCCAGCGCGTGCCCGTCCCCGGTGTACTCCCACGAGTTCGAGGTGACCTTGTACGACCGGCCGACCCCGCCGGTCGCGAGGACCACGGCCGGCGCCTCGAAGAGGACGAACTCGCCGGACTCCCGGTAGTAGCCGAACGCGCCGGCGACCCGGTCCCCGTCGAGCAGCAGCTCGGTGATGGTGGTCTCGGAGAAGACCTTGATCCGGGCCTCGTAGTCGCCCAGGTCGCGCTTGTCCTCCTGCTGGAGGGAGACGATCTTCTGCTGGAGGGTGCGGATCAGCTCCAGGCCGGTCCGGTCGCCGACGTGCGCCAGGCGCGGGTACTCGTGCCCGCCGAAGTTGCGCTGGGAGATCTTCCCGTCCTTGGTGCGGTCGAAGAGCGCCCCGTACGTCTCCAGCTCCCAGATCCGCTGCGGCGACTCCTTCGCGTGCAGCTCGGCCATCCGGAAGTTGTTGAGGAACTTGCCGCCGCGCATGGTGTCGCGGAAGTGCACCTGCCAGCTGTCCCGGCTGTTCACGTTCCCCATGGCGGCCGCGGCGCCGCCCTCGGCCATGACGGTGTGCGCCTTGCCGAAGAGCGACTTGGAGATGATCGCGGTCTTCTTGCCGGCCAGTCGGGCCTCGATCGCCGCGCGCAGACCGGCGCCGCCGGCCCCGATCACGACGACGTCGTAGTGGTGTCGTTCGATTCGCGTCTCAGTCATGTCCAGGGCCTCTAGTTGATGAACCGCAGGTCGTTGAACCAGCCGGCGGCGAGGGCCATCACGTAGAAGTCGGTGAGGGCAAGGGTGCCGAGGGTGATCCAGGCGAGCTGCATGTGCCGGGTGTTCAGCATGGACACGAACGTCCACGCCTTGTACCGCACCGGGTGCGCCGAGAAGTGCTTCAGGCGGCCGCCGATGATGTGCCGGCAGGAGTGGCAGGAGATGGTGTACGCCCAGAGCATCACCACGTTGGCCAGCAGGACGATGTTGCCCAGCCCGAAGCCGAAGCCCTCCGGCGAGTGGAAGGCCACGATCGCGTCCCAGGTGTTGATCAGCGAGATGATGGCGGCGGCGTAGAAGAAGTAGCGGTGCAGGTTCTGCCCGAGCAGCGGGAACCGGGTCTCCCCGCCGTACGCCTGGTGCCCGTCCGGCACGGCGCAGGCCGGCGGCGAGAGCCAGAACGACCGGTAGTACGCCTTGCGGTAGTAGTAGCAGGTCAACCGGAACAGCAGCAGGAACGGCAGGGTCAGCGCCGCGTCCGGGATGATCCACCAGCCGGGCAGGAAGCTGCCGAAGTGCGAGGAGCCCTCGACGCACCGGTCGGTCACGCAGGGGGAGTAGAACGGGGTCAGGTAGTGGTACGCGTCGACCCAGTACCACTTGTGCATGAAGACCCGGACCGTCGCGTACGCCACCCAGGCGCTGAGCCCGATGAAGGTGAGCAGTGGGGGCAACCACCAGCGGTCGGTCCGCAACGTCTTCGCCGCGATCGCGGCGCGTGCCAGCGCCCCCCGCGGCTTCGTTGCCGTTGATGTCATTCGAGTCGTCTCCCTGACGGGGCCCTCGCGGGCGGCGGATCACGTTCCGTTCGGTCAGCGGACCGGTGCGACCGCGTCCACTGCCACGTCTTGCGCACACCAACGACCGCACCGGCGATACGGCGCAGCTAAGTGACACACGTTACGCCGGTCGGTGCGGGCCGGGCCGCGCAACGCAGTGTCCCGTGTGTCCCGGGCGTTGGGAAGCCCTCCGGTGGTAATCGATGCCCGGTCGTCAGGAAAGATCACCGGCGGTCAGCACGACGACCGCGCGCCGCTCCAGCTCGAGGCAGGAATCCACCAGATCGGCCAGGGTGGCGAAGAGGTCCCGCCGGCCGTCCGCCCCGAGCTGGTCGTCCGCCGCGTACTGCGCGGTGAGGTCGGCCAGCCGCCGGGTCAGCTCCCGGATCTCGGGTTCGGCGTCGGCGCCCCGGCTGAAGACCAGCGCCATCCGCTCCTCGGCCAGCTCGGTGTACGCCCCGAGGCCCTGCACCGTCTCCAAGGCGAGCGCGGCCGCCCGCGACCACTGCTCGCCGGAGCGGCGGAACAGCGCCGCGGCCTCCGTGAACCGGCCGTCGACCAGGGGCGCGGCCTCGTCGAGGAAGTCGGCGTAGACCGGCCGGGTGGCGCCGGGTGCGGTGTACTCCAGCTCCAGGCACTCGTACAGCCGGCGCAACCCGTGGAAGAAGGGCACGGGGTCGCCGAAGCGTCGCGCCCACCCGTGCCGGGTACGGCCGTCCCGCAACTGGTCGACGAGCTTCGCCATGCCACGGAAGCCGAAGTTGGTGTCGAAGCTGTTGCCGAGCACCGGACCGGTCAGGTGCGCCACGGTCGTGGCCACGGCGTCGCGGATCGCATCCGGCAGCTCCTTCTGCTGGCGCGGATCGGTGACCGTGATGCTGTGGTGGCGGCCCTTGCGGTGAGCGGACCACGCGGCGGCGAACGCGTCCGTCGAGAGCGGGCGGGGTCGGGCCCCCTCATCGTCCACCAGCAGCACGTCGCCGTCGCGCCCGGCGACCACCACAAGGTACGGGTCACTGCCCGGGCCCGGATCGAGGCCGTGCCAGGGCAGCCTGCTGCGGTCGACCGTGGCGACGACCGGCAGGCCGTCGCCCAGCGCCGCCCGAAGCCGCTCCAGCGCCGGGCCCGCCTTCGCGCTGTGCGCGTCGGCGTACGTCACGCCGAGCCGGTCCAGCACGGCCGGCACCCAGGGCTGCGGGTGGTGCTGGGCCACGATGGTCAGCAGCGGGGGCAGGTCGCGGTATTCGAAGACCGCGTACATGAAGCCGACGCCGCCGCCGAGCCCGGCGAGCATGGCCTCGGTGTACGGCCCACCGGTGTGTGGCGCGCGTACCCCCTGCGCTTCGAGCACATGGGCGAGCAGGCCCGATTCGCGGTGCTGGCGTGCGCCGAAGGTGCGGTAGCCGGGTACCAGCCCCGGCGGGAGCGCCGGTGCCGACGACGGTACGGCGGCGGCGAGCACCTGGCGGCGGGCGGTGGTCCAGCTCTCGCCGGTCGCGGCCATCCGGGCCCGGACCCGCTGCTTGAGCTTCTTCTGTTCGGTCATGAGCTATGCCTTCTGGACAGCGCGACCGCCGTACCCCACGCCAGCGCGTCACGTCCGTCCGGCGGATCGACCGAGAGAACGACACGCGGTACTCGCGATGGCAACGGGCCACCTTCGCCTCCGCTCGGCCTGGCGGCGTGGGCGCCTGGTCAGGAGGTCCGGCGCGCGAGCGCGCCGGACCTCACCCTACCCCAGGTCAGCCGGAGGCACCGCCGGTGAAGTTCCAGGAGGCGAGCCGCAGCGGCGGCGCCTGCCACCAGACGCCGTCGATCCGGTCCGGCTGGCGCACCGGCCGCCGCCCCAGCCCGAGCACCGCCCCCGGGCCGAGGGCGCGCGGGTAGGACTCGGTGAAGCGCAGGTCCCGCACCGCCCGGGTGACCACGCCGTCCTCGACCAGCCAGACCCCGTTGCGGGTCAGGCCGGTGATGACCAGGCTCTTCGGGTCGAGCACCCGGGTGTACCAGAAGTCGCTGACCAACAGGCCGCGCTCCACCCCGGCGACCAGCGCGGCGGTGTCCGGGTCGACCAGCGCCGAGGCCACGCCGCCCGCCGCCGCGTCGCCGGTGGGATCGTCGTCGGCCCTGGCGCCGAGCAGGCGGACGTTGTGCGGGATCGGGCCGAAGGTGGCGGCGCCCGGCATGCCGTGACCGGTCGACCCGGTGCCCACCTCGGCGCCGCTGCGCCGGTCGTGCGCCACCGCCCGGGTGGTACCCGCGTCGACCAGGGTCAGCGGCCGTCGGGCGGTGCCCTCCACGTCGCACGGCAGGGTGGAGCCGTGCAGCGGGTCGTCGACCAGGGTCACCGCCGGGTCGAACTGGGCACCGCCGAGCTCGACGAAGCTCTGCCGCTCGGCGTACCGCTTGCCGTTGAAGCCGAACCAGGAGAGGTTCTGCAGCAGGTCGGCGACGGCGGCCGGTTCGAGCACCACGGCGTAACGGCCCGGGGGCAGTTCGGCCGGGTCGGTCGCGGCCCGCGCCTTCGCCGCCGCCCGGGCGCCGAGAGCCGCCCCGTCCAGGTCGGCGAGCCGGTCGGCGCAGAGCCGGGCCACCCCGTCCGCGCCGCCGGCCCGGGCGATGCCGTCCATCGCCGCCTCGACCGCGCGCCCGTGCGCCGAGTGGCCGGCCGAGTTGGCGAACGCCCCGGACCGGTACGACGTCCGGCAGTAGCCGGCCGCCTCCAGACCGCCCACCGCGTCCACGAAGGCGCGCACCCGGTCGGCCCGGGCGTCGGGCTCGGCGTGCGCGGTGGCCTCGTCGAGCACCCCGTTGGAGCGGACCGGCGATGGTGGGGTGAGCCCGGGCCAGGCCGGGTCGGGCGGGCAGAGTCGGACCGCGGCGAGGGTCCGCTCGACCAGCCCGCGCAGCCCGTCCGGGTCGACCAGGCTGCCGCTGCCGGCCGCCGTCCGGCCGTCGACGTGCATGCGCAGCCGCACCCCTCGGCCGGACTCGGCGACGTTCTGGTGGATGGCCGAGTTGGCGAACCGGGTCAGGGCCAGGTCGTGCCGGGTCACCGTCACCTCGGCCTGCGCGTCCGGCCCGGCGAGCCGGCGGACCAGTTCGACCACCTGACCGGCGACCTCCAGCTCGGTCATGCCGCCACCCCTCCTGTCACGACGGTGGAATCCGTGGTCACGCGCGTACCCCCACCCGGACGTCGCGGAAGCGGGCCGGCGCGGCCGGGTGGCCGGTGTGCCCGACCTGGCCGGGCTGGCCCTTGCCGCAGTTGGGCGTGCCCCAGGGCACGATCTCGGAGGAGAGCATGTCCATCGAGCGCCAGAAGAGCGGGCCGATGCCGGTGTAGGTGGGGTTGCGCAGCATCCGGCCCCGCCGGCCGTTCTTGACCTCCCAGCCGATCTCGCAGCCGAACTGGAAGTTGAGCCGCTTGTCGTCGATCGACCAGGAGCGGTTGAGGTCCATCAGCACCCCGTCGTCGGTGGCGGCGATGATCTCGTCGAGCGTGTGCGGCCCGGGCTCCAGGCCGACGTTGGTCATCCGCACCATCGGCAGCCGGGCCCAGCCGTCGGCCCGTACGCTGCCGCCGTAGTCGAGACCGGCGACGGCGGCCGAGTCCCGGCCGGCGAGCACGCCCACCCACCGCCCCTCGCGGACCGCGTCCCGCCTGACCGCCGGGGAGCCCTCGTCGTCGAAGCCGAAGCTGCCGAGCGCGCCCGGGATGGTCGGGTCGATGGTGACGTTCATCAGCTCGGAGCCGTACCGCAACGAGCCGAGCTGGGCCAGGTCCAGCCAGGACGTGCCGGCGAAGGCGGCCTCCCAGCCGAGGATGCGGTCCAGCTCGATGGCGTGCCCGACCGACTCGTGGATCTGCAGGGCGAGCTGCTCGCCGCCGAGGATCAGGTCGGTCTCGCCGGCCGGGCATTCCGGCGCGGTGAGCAGCTCCCGCGACTCCTCGGCGATCCGGGCCGCGTGCGCGGCCAGGTCCAGCGACTCGACCAGCTCCCAGCCGGTGGTGCCGTACTGGCCGCGGTAGCTGGGCCAGGAGCGGCGCTGGGTCTCGTCGTCGCCGATGGAGGTGGCCGAGATGCCACCGCCGCACTCGCGGATCCGCTGGTCGATCCGGTGCCCCTCGCTGGAGACGAACCACTTGGCGGTGTCCCAGATCTGGTAGAGCCCCTCGGCCAGGTCGGCGCCGTGTGACCGCATCGTCCCGGTGGCCTCGACCAGCAGGTCGCCCTTGTCCGACAGCGGGACGCCGAGCGGATCCACCCGGCACTCCGAGGCCCAGCTCGCGACGGCGGCCCCGGCCGGCACCAGGTCGATCGGCGGGCCGGGGACCCGCGCGCTCGCGGCGGCGATCGCCGCGGCGCGCCGGCCGGCGTCGCGGGCCGCGGCGTCCGACAGATCGGGTACGGCGTGGAAGCCCCAGCTCGACCCGACCAGCGCCCGGACACCCAGCCCGATGCTCTCGTCCTGGGTCAGCTCCTCGATGTCGCCGTTGCGGGCCGACATCGACTCGTAGCGGCGGTGCATCACCCGGGCATCCGCGTACCGGGCTCCCGCGTCGAGGGCGGCCTGCACGGCGGCGCTCGCCGCGTCGAACTCGGTCATGGCCCAACCCTAGGCGAACCTCGGTCAGCAGACGGGACAGCAGATCCGCCCCGAACCGATCCGCGCGATCACCGGCTCGGTCGGACGGGCCGAAGGGTGCGCCGTCGGATCCTCTGGCGGGCCGCTCGGCTCGTGGGTTGTCACCTGGTCAGCCATTTGTTTCAACGGTTTGGCAACGTTCGAAAACCGCGGCGACCTGCGGCAGCCGCTCGATGCCGAGTCGTTACCGGGCCCTCGTGACAGGCTCGGCGTTGTAGATTATTTTCACTCCCTACAGCAGATTGCAGGTTCCCTTCGGTTGGCCGCGCACCGCCACGAGGTGGCGCCAAGGCCCCTGACCGGAACCGGAGACGGGAAGAGGGAGGCGGTCGTGGCCCAGCCGGCATCCGCGCCGTCCGGAGAATCTGGCGGCTCGCGAGCGCGGATCGCGCCGCAGCAGCGTACGAAGAGCGGTCCGTACCTCCAGGTCCGCGACCTGAGAGTGCGCTTCGACACTGAGGACGGCGTGGTCCGTGCCGTCGACGGCGTCTCCTTCGCGGTCGAGCGCGGCCGCACACTCGGCATCGTCGGGGAATCGGGCTCCGGCAAGAGCGTCACCAGCCTCGCCGTGCTGGGCCTGCACAACCCCGCCCGCACCGAGATCAGCGGCGAAATCCTGCTCGACGGTCGGGACATCGTTGGCCGTCCCGACGAGGAGGTCCGCAAGCTGCGGGGCCGCGACATGGCGATGATCTTCCAGGATCCGCTCTCCGCTCTGCACCCGTATTACTCCATCGGCCGGCAGATCGCCGAGGCGTACCGGATCCACCACCCGCGGGCGAGCAAGAAGGAGGCGCGCACGCGAGCGATCGACATGCTTGACCGGGTCGGCATCCCCCAGCCGGCGAAGCGGGTCGACCAGTATCCGCACGAGTTCTCCGGCGGCATGCGCCAGCGGGCGATGATCGCGATGGCTCTGGTCAACAACCCTGACCTGCTCATCGCCGACGAACCGACCACCGCACTCGACGTCACCGTGCAGGCGCAGATCCTCGACCTCCTGGAGGACCTGCAGAAGGAGTTCAACTCGGCGATCATCCTGATCACCCACGACCTCGGGGTGGTGAGCCAGGTCGCCGACGAGGTGCTGGTGATGTACGGCGGCCGGGCGGTCGAGCACGGCAGTGTCGAGCAGGTGCTGCGCCGGCCGCAGCACCCGTACACCTGGGGGTTGCTGGCGAGCGTGCCGTCGCTGCGCGGCGAGGCGGACGCGGAGCTGGTGCCGATCAAGGGCAACCCGCCCAGCCTGATCAACCTGCCGGCCGGGTGCGCCTTCCACCCGCGGTGCCGGTACGCGGGTCGGAACGGCGAGCGGTCGTTCACCGAGGTGCCCGAGCTGCGGCAGGTACGCGAACGTGGCCACCTGGTCGCCTGCCACATGTCGGAGGACGACCGGCTGCGCTTCTACGCCGAAGACATCGCGAACGCGGGGGTGGCCCAGTGACCGCACCGGAGCTGCGGGATCAGGCGACGACCGCCACTCGCCCCGACGACCGGCAGGTCGTCCCGGAACAGGCCGACCGTGGCGATCGGACGTCGGAGCGGGACCCCCTGCTGCGGGTCGAGGGGCTGACCAAGCACTTCCCCGTCCGGGGGGTCTTCCGCTCCGCCGGGGCGGTGCAGGCGGTCGACGGGCTGGACTTCGAGGTGCGCCCGGGCGAGACGCTCGGGCTGGTGGGGGAGTCCGGCTGCGGCAAGACCACCACCGGGCGGATGCTGGTGCGGCTGCTCGAGCCGACCGAGGGAAAGATCACCTTCGAGGGGCGGGACATCACCCACGCCGGGCGTCGAACGTTGCGCCCGCTGCGCCAGGACCTGCAGATCATCTTCCAGGACCCGTACGCCTCGCTGAACCCCCGTCACACCGTCGGCCGGATCGTGGCGATGCCCTTGCAGGTCAACGGCATCAAGCCGCCGGGCGGCGTCAAGAAGCGCGTGCAGGAACTGCTGGAGACCGTCGGCCTGAACCCCGAGCACTACAACCGCTATCCGCACGAGTTCTCCGGGGGGCAGCGGCAGCGCATCGGCATCGCCCGCGCCCTGGCGCTGCGTCCCAAGCTGATCGTGGCCGACGAGCCGGTTTCGGCGCTGGACGTGTCGATCCAGGCGCAGGTCATCAACCTGCTGCGCGAGCTGCAGCGGGATCTGGACCTGGCCTTCGTCTTCATCGCCCACGACCTGGCCGTGGTCCGGCACTTCTGTCACCGGGTGGCGGTGATGTACCTGGGCAAGATCGTCGAGATCGGGGACCGGGCGGACATCTACGAACGCCCGCAGCATCCCTACACCCGGGCGCTGCTGTCGGCCGTCCCCGACGTCACGAAGCTGGGACCCGTCGGCCGCATCCGGCTGGTCGGTGACGTGCCCACGCCGCTCAACCCGCCCTCGGGCTGCCGGTTCCGCACCCGGTGCTGGAAGGCGCAGGAGGTGTGCGCGACGGAGGAGCCGGCGCTGATCCACCGGGACGGCGGCCGACAGCTGGCCGCCTGCCACTTCCCGGAGAAGGGAGTACTGCGGTGACCGAGCAACGTGTCGCGGGGCCGGTCGGGCTCGAGTTGTCGGCCGCTCCCGTCGAACCCGGCGCCGGACCGTCCGCCGTGGACGCAAAGGAGTTCGTCGGCCGATCGCCGGGGCAGCTGGCCTGGTTGCGGCTCAAGCGTGACCGGGTCGGCATGGTCAGCGGCGCCGCACTGGCCTTCTTCATGCTGCTCGCTGCGGCCGCGCCGCTGGTGGAGAAGCTCTACGGCAAGGGCCCGCTGGAGCGCTTCCCCGGCCTGTTGGACCGCAACGGCAACCCGCTGGGGTACGCCGGCGGCATGAGCCTCGACCACTGGCTGGGGGTGCAGCCGCGACTGGGGCGGGACATCTTCATCCAGATCGTCTACGGGATGCGGACCTCGCTGATGGTGGCGTTCGTCGCCGCGGTGATCACGATCCTGCTGGGCGTCCTGATCGGCATCGTCGCCGGCTATCTCGGCGGCAAGGTGGACGCGGCGATCACCTGGTTCGTCGACCTGACGATGGCGTTCCCGTTCTACATCTTCTGCTTCGCCTTCGTGCCCATCGCGGCGGCGCAGTTCTACGGCCCTCGGGACCAGGAGTCACCGTGGTTCCGGCCGGCTCTGTTGGTGATCATCTTCGCGATCTTCAACTGGACGTACACCGCGCGTCTGGTGCGCGGCCAGGTGCTGTCGCTGCGGGAGCGGGAGTTCGTCGAGGCGGCCCGGGCCTCTGGTGCCGGGCTCGGACACGTGCTCTTCCGGCAGCTGCTGCCCAACCTGTGGGCGCCGATCCTGGTCGTGTTCTCCCTCAACGTCCCGTCGCTCATCACGGCGGAGGCGGCACTGTCCTTCCTCGGCATCGGCATCCTCGAGCCGACCCCCGACCTGGGGCGGCTGATCTCGGACAGCGTCCCCTACGTCCGGGACGACCCGGCGTTCACGCTCACCGGCGGCATCACGCTCTTCCTCCTGGTGCTCGCGTTCAACCTCTTCGGCGATTCGCTGCGCGACGCGCTCGACCCGAAGTCGACCCGATAGGCGGACTGGCCATGCTTCGCTTCGCCATCAAGAAGGTGCTGCTGGCGGTCAGCACGCTCATCACGGTCAGCGTGCTCACGTTCGGCCTGTTCTTCGCGGCGCCCGCCAATCCCGCCGAGCTGATGTGTGGCAACCGCAAGACGTGCAGCCCGGAACAGCAGCAGATGATCGAGCGCCGGATGGGCCTCGACAAGCCGATCGTCACGCAGTATGGGGACTTCATGACGGGCATCGTCGCCGGCCGGACGTTCGGCGTGGGCGACGGCGCCAAGGATTGCCCGGCGCCCTGCCTGGGCTATTCCTTCCGCAACGACGAGCCGGTGATGGACATCGTCGGGCGGACCTTGCCGGTGACCCTGAGCATCGTCTCCGGCGCGGCGGTGGTCTGGCTGCTCATGGGCGTGTCGATCGGCATGGTCTCGGCACTGCGCAGGGGCACGGCGTTCGACCGGATCGCCGTGGTCACCTCGCTGGTGGGTGCCTCCATGCCGATTCTGCTCTTCGGCCCGCTGCTGCTGATCATCTTCGTGTACGAGGGTGGGGTGCTCTCCTATCCCCAGTACACGCCGCTCACCGAGAACCCGGTGAAGTGGGCGGCGGCGATGGTGCTGCCCTGGCTCGCGCTCGGCTTCCTCAACTCGGCCATGTACGCCCGGCTGTCCCGGGCGCAGATGCTGGAGACGCTGTCGGAGGACTTCGTCCGGACCGCCCGGGCCAAGGGGCTGCCGAAGCTCAAGGTCTACGGCCGGCACGCGCTGCGCGCGGCGATCACGCCGATCGTCACGATCGCCGGCCTCGATCTGGGCGTCTACCTGGGCGGCACGGTGATCACCGAGACGATCTTCGGATTCACCGGGCTGGGCAAGGCCGCGCTCAACGCCGCGATCAACCTCGACATGCCGCTGGTGATGGCAACGGTGCTGCTCGCGGCATTCTTCATCGTCGCCGCCAACATCATCGTCGATGTGCTCTACGCCGTGATCGACCCGCGGGTGCGACTCGGCTGACGGGCGTCGGAAGGCTGCGGTCCCGCGGTCTGGCGATTGAGCCGTTGCCCAGCCGTTACCCGAAGGAAATGTTCTAAAGCTGAAGATGACGATGGAGAATTTCTTCATCCTCGAACGACCGGGAGGGACGATCCATGCGACCAAGACGTGCGGTTGCCGCCACGGGCCTCGCGCTCGTGCTCGCGGCATCTGCCATGAGCGCCTGCTCCAAGAACACCGGCGACGGGGGCTCGGAGGAGGAAAAGACCAAGCAGCAGACGAGCGCCATCGCCACCGACCCCAAGGAGTCGCAGGGGCCGGCGCCGGAGGTGGAGGGTGCCAAGAAGGGCGGCACGCTCAAGCTGATCACCGAGGCGGACTTCGAGCACCTCGACCCGCAGCGGACCTACACCGTGCAGGCGATGTCGGTGCAGCACCTGCTTCTGCGCACCCTCACCCAGTTCCGGGAGGACGGTGAGGGCAAGCTGACGCTGATCGGCGACCTCGCCGAGACCCCGGGCAAGGACGTCAACGGCGACTGCAAGACCTGGGAGTACACCCTCAAGAAGGGCGTCAAGTACGAGGACGGCACCGAGGTCAAGGCCGCGGACGTCGCCTACGGCATCGCCCGGTCGTTCGAGGAGTCCATCGACGGCGGCGCCACCTACGTGCAGGAGTGGCTGGCCGACAACCCCAGCTACAACGAGACCTACAAGGGCCCTTACACCTCGGGCAACACCAACGTGCCGGGCCTGACGGTCAACGGTGACCAGGGGCTCAAGTTCGAGTTCAAGAGCCCGCACTGCGACCTGCCGTTCGCCCTGGCGCTGCCGACGTCGGCGCCGGTGCCGCAGGCCAAGGACACCAAGACCGAGTACGACCGTCGGATCTTCTCCTCCGGCCCGTACAAGATCAAGGAATACACCCGGGACACCAAGCTGGTCCTCGAGCGCAACGAGAACTGGGACCCGAAGACCGACCCGCTGCGCCACAACTACCCGGACAGCGTGGTCGTCGAGATGGGGCCGGACGACACGGCCCAGACCGAGCGGGTGCTCGCCGGCTCGGGTGACGACGCCACCGCGATCGCCTGGGACGGTGTGCCGCAGTCGCTGATCAACCAGGTGCTGAACGGCGACCCGGCGATCAAGGACCGCACCCACCACGGGCCGGCTCCGTTCGTCTATGTGCTGAGCATCAACAACGAGCGCATCAAGGACCTCAACGTCCGCAAGGCGATCGGCTGCGCGCTCGACAAGCAGGGTGTCCTGCTGACCCAGGGCGGCGAGGCTTCCGGCAAGCTGACCAACACCCTGATGGCCGACACCACCATCGGTTGGGCGGACTACGCGGACCCGACCGGGTGCGGCCCCACCGGCAACCCGGAGAAGGCCAAGGAACTGCTCGGCGGTAAGAAGATCAAGCTGGCCTTCCTGTCCCGGGACAGCGCGCTCGGCCAGCAGACCGCGCCGGTGATCAAGGAGAGCCTGGAGAAGGCCGGCTTCGAGGTCGTCGTCTCCTACATCGACCGGGCGCAGCACAACCCGACCGCCCGGACCCGCGGCAACCAGTACGACATCTACCTCACCAACTGGGCCGCCGACTGGCCGAGCGGTGCGTCGACCATCCCGGTGCTCTACGACGGGCGCAAGCTCGGCCCGAAGGGCAACTCGAACATCTCCTACTTCAACGCCGCCGACGTGAACGCGGAGATCGACCGGGTCTCGGCCCTGCCGGCGGGCGAGGCGGGCGCCGAGTGGGCCAAGATCGACAAGATGATCCAGGAAAAGTACTACCCGGTGGCCCCGATCTACCAGACCAAGAACCTGACGGTTCACGGCGCCAAGGTGGGCGGGGTCTTCGTCTCCGACACCTACGGCACCGAGGTGCTCTACAACGCTCACATCAAGTAGGTCCCCGTTCCACCGGGCTCCCCCGTACCCGTCCAGGCGGGTGCGGGGGAGCTCCCCTTTTCACCGACCTGGGGCAGCGACCGGGAACAGGGGTCTCGGCTACAGATTGCGGCGGAGGAAGTCGAGTTCCAGCCGGAGCAGCCGTTCCGTCGTACCGCCGGCGGCCATGTGGGTCGCCCCGGTCAGCGGCAGCACCGCGTGCGGACGCCCGGTCGCCAGCAGCGCCGCCGACAGCCGCAGCGTGTGCGCGGCCACCACGTTGTCGTCGACCAGGCCGTGCACCAGCAGCAGCGGTCGGGCCTGCTCCGGGTCGACCACCGGCTCGGCGGCCAGCTCGACCAGCGAATGGTGACCGTAGACGTCGATCCCGTCGTCCGGCAGCCCCAGGTAGCGCTCGCTGTACGCGGTGTCGTACAGCGCCCAGTCGGTCACCGGGGCGCCGGCGATCCCGCACTTGAACAGCTCCGGGTGGCGCAGCACCGCCAGCCCGGCCAGCCAGCCGCCGAAGGACCAGCCGCGGATCGCCACCCGGTCGAGGTCCAGGTCCGGGTGCTTGCCCGCGAGCGCGGTCAGCGCGTCCACCTGGTCGGCCAGGACCACGTCGGCCACCCGCCGGTGGATCGCCTTCTCGAACGACGGGGCCACCCCGGGGGTGCCCCGGTTGTCGATCGTCACCACCGCGAAGCCCGAGTCGGCCCACCACTGCCGTTCCAGCCAGGCCGCCCGGGCCGCCACCACCTCCTGGTGCCCCGGGCCGCCGTAGACGTTCAGCAGCACGGGCAGCCGGGTGCCCTTGACGTGGTCGGTGGGGTAGAGCACCGCGGTCGGCAGCCGCCGGTCGGTCACCCGGACCATCATCGGGCGCGGGGCGTACGGCGGGGTGGCGGCGAGCGAACGCAGCTGGGCCACCTCACGGTCGCCGCGCCAGACCGACCAGCGGGTGCCCGGGGCGTCCAGCGAGGCGGTCCCCACCACCAGCACGTCCCCGCCGACCGCGGCGGTGTGCCAGCCGGGCGTGCCGCTCATCCGGCGGGCGTCCACCCCGCCGCCGATCGCCGTCCGGACCCGGTAGAGGTGGCGCTGGCTCGGCTCGCCCTCGCTCGCCTCGACCAGCAGGTCGGCCGGACCGCCGCCGCTGGGCAGCCGGCCCACCACCCGGCGTACGTAGAGCGAGGGTGGGGTGAGCAGGGTGCCGTCCGCGAAGAGGCAGCGGGCGTCGTACCCGTCGTGGGCCAGCTCGCCGCCGACCAGGACCCGGCCGTCCGGCAGGTGCGCCGGGGTGCCGGGGATCGGCTCCACCCAGCGCGGGTCGGCCAGCTCGGCGTGCACCTGGGTCTCCCCGGTGCGCGGGTCGACGGCCAGCACCAGGCCGTGCTGCTGCGAGCGGCGCAGCACGGTGATCAGCGGACCGCCGTCGGCCCAGTCGACCGACGCCAGGTAGGGGTAGGTCTCGCGGTCCCAGTGCACGTCGACCCAGCCGTCGTCGAGGTCGAGCAGGTGCAGGCTGACCTGGGCGTTCGGGCCGCCGGCCTGGGGGTACGCCACGGTGGTCGGGGGGCTCGCCGGGTCGGCCGGGTCGTGCAGGTGCCAGCGCGGCACCCGGGACTCGTCCACCCGGGCCGCCAGCACCATCCGGCCGTCCGGCGCCCACCAGTAGCCGCGGAACCGGTCGAACTCCTCGGCCGCGACGTGCTCGGCCAGCCCCCAGGTCACCCCGGCGTCCTCGCCGGCCAGCAGGGTGTCGGTGCCGTCGCCCTCGACCACCCGCAGCTCGCCCCGGTGGACCCCCTCGGCGGCGTCGGTGACGTACGCCAGCCGCTGCCCGGTCGGATCCGGCCGGGGATCGACCACCGGCCCGACGGTGGTCACCTCGACCACGTCGCCGTGCACCAGGTCGGCCCGGAACAGCCGCCCGGCCAGCGGGAAGACCGCCACCCGGCCGGCCGCGTCCAGGGCGTACGAGCCGATGCCGGCGGCGCTGAGCCGCATCCGCTCGCGCAGCGCCCGCTCGCCCGGGGCGAGCGCCCCCGGGTCGGCGTCCGCGCCGAGCAGCACCGCCGGGTCGGCGATCAGCCGTTCCTCGCCGGTGGTGACCTCCAGCGACCAGAGCGCCTCCGCCGGGTCGCCCGGCCCCCCCGAGCGGAGGAAGATCACCCGGGAACCGTCGTCGGCCACGGAAACGGCGCGCGGCGCCCCGTGGCTGAACCGACGGGTACGGGCGGCCAGCTCGGGAAAGTCCACAGCTCGGATCGTAAGGCGGCGTCGGGCGTGATGTGGCCGACCTGGGTGGACGCGTCAGGCTCGGACGTGAGGGACCGCCGGTTAGAGTGACGATCGTGACGACGCTGCCCGACCGACGCCTCCTGCTGGTTCACGCGCACCCCGACGACGAGTCCATCGGCACCGGGTCGACGATGGCGCACTACGCCGCCACCGGCGCCCACGTCACGCTGGTGACCTGCACCCTCGGCGAGGAGGGCGAGATCCACGTGCCGGAGCTGGCGCAGCTCGCCGCCGCCGAGGCGGACCAGCTCGGCGGCTTCCGGATCGGCGAGCTGGCCGCCGCCTGCGCCGCGCTCGGCGTCACCGACCAGCGCTTCCTCGGCGGCGCCGGCCGCTACCGCGACTCCGGGATGATGGGGCTGGCCACCAACGAGCACCCCCGGGCCTTCTGGCAGGCCGACCTCGACGAGGCCGCCGGGCACCTGGTGGAGATCATGCGCGAGGTCCGCCCGCAGGTCATGATCACGTACGACGACAACGGCTTCTACGGGCACCCGGACCACATCCAGGCGCACCGGGTGGCGATGCGGGCGCATCAGCTGGCCGCCGCCGAGGGATTCGCCCCGGCGAAGATCTACTGGACGGCCATGCCGCTCAGCGTGCTGGAGGCCGGCATGACCCACTTCGCCGAGTCCTCGGACAACCCCTTCGCCGGCATCGACGACCTCACCGAGCTGCCCTTCGGCACGCCCGACGCGCAGATCGCCGCCCGGATCGACGCCACCGAGCAGCACGCCGCCAAGGAGGCGGCGATGCGGGCGCACGCCACCCAGATCCCGGCCACCTCCTGGCTCTACTCCATCGCCGGCAACTTCGGCGCCGAGTTCATGGGCGTGGAGTACTTCACCCTGGCGGTGGGGGAGAAGGGGCCGGGCAGCGGCCCGTACGGCTGGGAGGACGACCTCTTCGCCGGGATCGCCGCCGACGGGGCGGACCGTTCCCCCGTCGCGGCGGCCGGCCTCCGGTGACCCTGCCCGCCGCGCAGATGCCGGTCGTCGAGGAGGAGACCACCACGCCGTCCCCAGGCCGGCGCGAGCGGCTGCTCGATCTCGCCCTGCGGGTGGCCGGTGGGCTGGTCTCCGTGGTCGGCGGGGTGCTCGCCGCCCTGCTCGGGCTGCTGCTCTCCACGGTCCGGGTGGACGGCCACCTGATCGGGGTGTCGGTGCCGGTCACCATCGGCACGGCGATCGCGCTGAGCTGGTTCGCGTACGCGACGGTCGGCCGGAAGTGGGCGGTGGCGCTGCCCGCGCTGCCCTGGTTCGCGCTGATGGCCGTGGCGGCCGTCCGGACCGCCGAGGGCGACCTGCTCGTCTCCGGCGACAACTGGGTGGGGCTGGCCATCATCACCACCGGCGCGATGACCTTCGCGGTGATGGCGTTCCGGCAGATCCTCGGCCCGCCGCAGCGTCGTCATGACGGGTGATGACGGCGCACAGGTAACGGTGGTACATATTCCTGCGAGGAGGCCCGCCGACCGAGCGGGCGGTACGGCGGGAGGCGTGCGATGAAGGACCGGTGGCGGGCGATCGGGGTGCTCGCGGGAGCACTGTTCGCGGTCAACGTGGTGGCCCGGGTGATCATCGAGTTCGGCTTCGACGGGAACGACACCGCCGCTGACCGGGTGTCGCTGGCCATGTTCGTGGTGATCGGACTGATCCTCGCCGCGGTGGTCTTCGTCCAGGGCCGGTCCCGGCCGGTCGGGCGCTGGGGCGCGGACGTGGGCGCCGCGGTGGCGGTGGCGCTGCTGCTGACCGTGCTGGTCGGCCCGCTGCTGGTCGGCAACAACCCGTTCGGTGGGGGTGCCGGCCTGTTCTTCGCCCAGATCTGGCTCTACCTCGCCGCGGCCGCCGCCGGTGTGGCCATCGGCTACCTGGTGCTCACCGCGCTCGGCCTCGACCACCGCTCGCAGCTGCTCAAGCGGTACGCCGAGATCAAGGCCGCCAAGCCCCGCCGGGTCGTCCGCCGCTGACTCCCGGTCCTGGGCGGGGCATGGTCGACTCCGTTGCGGGGATGTTTCGGGGGTGGAGTCGCGGGGACACCGCCATGTCGGCGACATTGAGTCGATCTTCGCGCGCCCCCGCGTGAGCGGGGCGCGGGGCGGGTCAGGCGGGTGGGGCGACCCGGGTCAGGTAGGTGTGGTGGGTGTTGAAGCCGAGCCCCCGGTAGAGCGCCACCGCGGCGATGTTGCGCTGCTCCACCTGGAGGAAGGCGTGCGACGCGCCCTCCGCCAGGCCCCAGCCGGCCAGGGCCCGGACCACCCGGCCGGCCAGCCCCTGCCGGCGGGCGGACGGCACCACCTCGATCAGGCTCAGCCCGAGCCAGCGCCCCTCGCCGGTGACGGTGCCCCGGCCGATCGCGACCAGCGCGCCGTCGGCGTACACCTGGGCGAAGCGGACCCGGTCCACCGCGGTGAGCACGTGCCGGGCGGCGTCCGGGAGGCCGCCCTTGCGGCCGGCGGCGATCGCCAGCCAGTCCTCCGACGGCGCGGCGGCCAGCCCGACCGGCGGCGCGCCGGCGGGCGGGGGCGGCGCCGGCGGCAGCGCGGCCAGCGGCACGGTCTGCACCAGCACCGGCGGCCGGGCGCCCCAGTCCCGCGCGTCCAGCTCGGCGCCGACCGGCGCGGCGAGCGGCAGCGGGGTGTTGACCATCGCCGGCTGGCCGCGCTCGGCGTACCAGCGCTCGATCGCGTCCACCGCGGCCGGCAACGGCCGGTCCGGGTCGCCCACCGGCAGGGCCGAGTTGGCCCGGCCGGACCAGCCCGCCGCCGAGCGCAGCAACCAGTCGCCCAACCGGCCCCGGACCACGGCCGGCCAGGCCTCGTCGGAGGCCCGCTCCAGAGCGACCACCGCGGCGGCGGTGGGTCGGCGGGTCGGCGGCACCCGCTTGGCCCGGTGCACCTCGGCCACCGGCACCCGCAGCCGACCCTGCGCGGTGGCCAGAGTGAGATGGGTCTCGGTCAGCTCGACCAGCTCCCCGAGGGCGTCCGAGAAGAGCGGCCGGCCCTCGCGAATCCCCACAATCCGGCGGACCACGATCCGGTGTCCCACATCCTGCTGTCGGAGCACGATCGACCGTTCCTGTCAGTGTTGCCTGGGGCGACGCTTCACAGCCACCGGCCCACCGCTGCGGGTCTTACGGTCGGCTCCACGTGCGTTTGATGACTCCCGGCCACTCCGGGTGTCGCTGACACCGCTCGCGAGGGCGGCGAGATTCCGCGCGGCATTGAGGTCCCGATCCAGGACCAGACCGCAGGAGGTGCAGGTGTAGATGCGTTCGGACAGGGCGAGCTTGGCTTTCACCGCGCCACAGACCGAGCAAGTCTTGGAGGACGGGTCCCATCGATCAGCGACAACGAGCCGGCTGCCGTACCAGTCGGCCTTGTAGCGGAGTTGGCGATGCAACTCGCTGAACGCGACGTCGCCGATGTGCCTGGCCAAGAGGCGACTGCGCAGCATTCCGGTCACGTTCAGATCTTCGATCACGATCGTGCCAAACTCACGGGTCAGGCTGGTAGAGATTTTGTGCGAGTTGTCACGGCGCAGGTCGGTGACCCGGCGATGCGCAAGAAGGAGTGCCTTCTGCGTCCGGAGCCCTCGCTTCGACGGCCGCTGACCGGTCCGCCGGTCCCGGCCCTCTCTACGGGCAGAGGCACGGCCGAGCCGGCGTAGTTTGCGCAGTGCTCCATCGAGGTGACGGGGATTGGGCAGGGCTCGGCCTGTGGCCCAGTTGAAGGCCACCCGGGCAGCCCCTGCGTGGGCGAGTACCGCCCGTTCCTGGGCTGGCGTGAGAGCCAGGGCGAACCGATATGCCTGCATAGGCGGGTGAGTCATGGAGAGGCAACCTCACGCGTTGGCTTCCGAAGGTCGCCATGGTAAGCCGGGGGTACGACCGATTGCTGCTGGCGAGATACTAGGCTCTTACCGTCGCGGGTGATCGCGGCGAGTCTTGCGGAGGAGAAGACCGGTGACCTACATCATCGCCGAGCCGTGCGTGGATGTGCTCGACAAGGCATGCATCGAGGAGTGCCCGGTCGACTGCATTTACGAGGGCAACCGGATGCTCTACATCCACCCCGACGAGTGCGTCGACTGTGGGGCCTGTGAGCCGGTCTGCCCGGTCGAAGCCATCTTCTACGAGGACGACGTCCCGGAGCAGTGGAAGGACTACACCGGGGCCAACTACGAGTTCTTCGAGGACCTGGGCTCCCCGGGCGGCGCGTCGAAGATCGGCAAGGTGGAGAAGGACGCGACGTTCGTCGCCGCCCAGCCGCCGCGCGGAGAGGGCCACTGAACCGGCCCGCGCCGGTCTCGGCGCGGCTGCCCGAGTTCACCTGGGACACGCTGGACGCCGCCGCCACCCTGGCCGCGGCGCACCCGGACGGTCTGATCAACCTCTCGATGGGCACCCCGGTCGACCCGGTGCCCCCGGTGATCCGGCAGGCGCTGGCGGACGCGGCCGACGCGCCGGGCTACCCGCTGACCGCGGGCACCCCGGCGCTGCGCGACGCGATCGCCGGCTGGGTGGCCCGGGCCTGCGGAGCCGGCGTCGACGGGCTCGGCGTGCTGCCCACGATCGGCTCCAAGGAGCTGGTCGCCTGGCTGCCCACCCTGCTCGGCGTCGGCCCCGGTGACGTGGTCGTGGTGCCGTCGATCGCCTACCCGACGTACGAGGACGGGGCCCGGCTCGCCGGCGCCACCACCGTCCGCGCCGACTCGCTGACCGCGGTCGGCCCGACCTCCCGGGTACGCCTGGTCTGGGTGAACTCGCCCGGCAACCCGACCGGTCGGGTGCTGCCCACCGCCCACCTGCGCAAGGTGGTCGACTGGGCCCGCGAGCGCGGCGCCGTGGTGGCCAGCGACGAGTGCTACCTGCCGTTGGGCTGGTCGGCCGGCACCGAGCCGGTCTCGGTGCTCTCGCCGGATGTCTGCGGCGGGTCGTACGACTCGGTGCTGGCGGTGCACTCGCTCTCCAAGCGCTCCAACCTGGCCGGCTACCGGGCCGGCTTCGTCGCCGGCGACCCGGCGCTGGTGGCCGAGCTGCTCAAGATCCGTAAGCACGCCGGCATGATCGTGCCCGCGCCCGTGCAGGCCGCGATGGTGGCCGCGCTCGCCGACCAGGCGCACGCCGACGAGCAGCGGGAGCGCTACCGGGCCCGGCGGGAGATCCTGCTCGCCGCGTTCACCGGGGCGGGCTTCACGGTGGAGCACTCCGAGGCCGGGCTCTACCTCTGGATGACCCGTGGCGAGGACTGCTGGGACACCGTCGACTGGCTGGCCCGGCGGGGCATCCTGGTCGCCGCCGGCGTCTTCTACGGCCCCGGCGGCGCCCGGCACGTCCGGGCGGCGCTCACCGAGTCCGACGCGCACGTCGCCGCGGTCGCGGCCCGGCTCGCGCAGCACTGACCCCGGCGGCCGGCCCTCCCCGGGCCGGCCGCCGCCCGTCGTCAGTCGTCGTTGAGCTGCCGGAAGACCCGGAGCAGGGTGTCCCGGCTGTGCTTCTCCAGCAGCTCGCTGGCCATCAGCTCCTGCATGGTGACCACCCGACCGCCGTGCAGGGCCAGCTCCGCCTTCAGCGGCACCTCCCGCTTGACCACGACCGAGACGATCTCCTCGTACGGCACGAAGGCGTGCCGGGCCACCAGCTCCGCGACCGGCGTCGCGCCGACCAGCGCGCGCAGCCGCTTCTCGCCCTGGTTGGCCTTGCCCGGGTTGCCGATGATGACCAGGCCCCGGTCCAACACCAGCACGTCGTGCTCCCGGCCGTCGACCTTGATGTTGGCCAGCGCGCCGATCAGGTCGGCGTCGCGTCCGGAGACCTGGCTCTCCACCACGGTCGCGCCGCCCGGGTCGATGCCCAGCTCGGTGAGGCGGGCCAGCGCCTCGTCCAGGGTCTGCGGGGAGACGGCCAGCTTGGCGATCTCGGCCAGGTCCCACGGCTCGCCGTGCGGGCCGACCAGTTGGGCCGGCCCGGTCCAGGAGAGTCGCCAGTGGGCCCGCCCGGACCGGACGGCGGCGTTGTCGAGCAGCGTCTCCATCGGGCCGGCGAAGCGGACCGCCGCCTCCTTGCGGGTGGCGTCGCCGAAGAACTGCTCGGCGAACTCGCCGAGCCGGCCGGCCCGGACCAGCTCCAGCACGGTGGCCAGGCCGGGCTGCGGCACCCCGGTGAACCGGCCGGCGGCCCGGTAGAGGGAGTCCGCCTGCTGCTGCACGCCGGCGGCCACCGCCGCGGCGGTGAACTGGACCCAGGGCAGCACCTGCCGGCGACCGTGGTCCACCACGACGCCCTGCAGCTGCCGGCCGGCGGTGGCGATGTCGGCCAGCAGGATCGCGGCCGGCCGGTCGTCCGGGGCGACGGTCGCCGCCGGCGCGTCCGCCATCGCGGCGATCCGGACGCCGACGGGCGGGTGGGTGTCCCACCGCGACGGCTCCCGGTCGGGGGCGTTCTCCCGCAGCTCGGCGATCTCGTCCGACCGGGCGTGCAGCAGCTGGCCGAAGCCGCCGAAGAGGTCGTCCGGCGCCAGGTCGGCCGACCAGCCCGGCTCGACGTACCGGCGCATGTAGAAACCCCAGGCCGCGTCGAGGGCCGGCAGGGAGCGCAGCGCGGAGGCGGCGGCCTCGTGGCCGGCCAGCAGCACCGACGACCGGTCCGCCTCCAGCTCCTGCCGCCGGGACGCGGCGTTGTCGACCATCAGGTAGAGCTTCGAGTAGCCCTTGAACACCCAGCCGATCGGGTTGCGCGGGCTGATCCGCTCGATGGTCTCCTCGATCGCCAGCCGGCCTCGGTACGCCACCCCGCCGAGCCGGGTGTGCTGGCCGGAGTAGTGGCCCAGCTCGTGCGCGAGCACCGAGCGGAGCTGGTCGAGACGCATCGCCTGGAGCAGCGGCAGTCCGATGTAGAGGGTGCGTCGCCCGCCGATCAGGCCGAGCAGCCGGCTCTGCTCGCCGACCGCGGCGTTCACCTCGGGCACCAGCCGGATCTCGTCCGGGGCGCGGGTGCCGACCGCGGCCGCCAGCTCCCGCACGGTCGCCCAGAGCCCCGGCGCCTCCCGCTCGCCGAGGATCAGACCGGGCACCGGCTCGTTCTTGGTACGGATCGCCCGCCAGAGCCCGACCAGCACCGCGCCCAGCGCGACGACCAGCGGGAGGAGCAGCTTGCCGGTGATGGCGCCGGTGGTGTGGCTGAACAGCCAGACGCCGAGCGCGACGACGGCGGCGAGCTGCAGCAGCGCGACGACGTAGAAACCGATCAACATGACCACCGAGGCGAGCGCCCGGTACGTCGCGGACATGGTCCTTCCTTCCCCCGTTTGAACGCCCGCCGGGTGGTGGGCGGCGCAGGGGACCGTACGACGTGGATTCCCCATCGACAACCCCCTTCCGGTCCGGGCCGGGCCGCCCCTACGATCGTCCGACGACGTCACGGGGAGAGGAAACGCGAGAATGTGGCCGTTCCGGCGGAAGAGCAGGCAGGCGGCGGTACCCACGGTGCGGGTGGACCCGACCCAGGGTGACCCGACCGCCCGTGCCCTGCGCGAGGCGGGTGAGCGACGTGACTGGCGCGCGGTCCGCGACCTGCTCGTGCCGGTGACCGACCCGGACGACCACGCGTTCTACGTCTCGGCGGTCGCCGACGTCACGGGCGTGCAGGAGTGGATCGGCGAGTGGATCGACGCCGAGCCCCGGTCGACCCTGCCGGTCCTGGTGCGCGGGGCCCACGCCGTCTACTGGGCGTGGGAGGCCCGGGGCGGAGGCCGGGCCTCGCAGACCCGCCAGGAGCAGTTCAAGGAGTTCTTCCGACGGCTCAAGCTCGCCGAGAACTGCCTGGACGAGGTCGCCGACCGCGATCCGGACGACACCACCGCACGGACCTTCCTGGTCACCGCGGCCCGTGGTCGACAGGTGGACCGGGACGAGGCGCAGCGCCGCTTCGACGACGTGGTGGCCCGGCACCCGTGGCACCGGATCGCCCACGAGCAGATGCTGCAGTACCGCTGCCACAAGTGGTTCGGCAGCCACGAGGAGATGTTCGACTTCGCCCGTACGGCGGTGGCCAAGGCCCCGGCCGGGTCGCCGCTGGGGCAGCTGGTCCCGGCGGCGCACCTGGAACGGTGGCTCGACCTTCCCTCCGGCGAGGACGCGGCGTACCTCGACGACGACGCGGTGCGGGCCGAACTCAACGCGGCCGCGGACACTTCGGTCCGCCACCCCGGCTACCAGGCCCGGCCCGGCTGGGCGACGGTGCACAACTCGTTCGCGATGGCCTTCGCCATGTCCGGCGACCTCCGTTCCGCCGCCGGGCAGTTCGAGGTGATCGGTGACCTGGTCACCGCCTCGCCCTGGCAGTACCTCAACGGCCGCGACCCGGGTGCCCCGTTCACCGCCTGGCGGCGCAAGGCGATGGCCGCCCAGGGCTGAGCGGCGTCCCGACCGGGCCGGGGCGATATCCTCGGCCCGGACTTCAGGCGGGGCCGGCGCGCCCCGCAGTCGAGGAGGAACGCCGAGGTACGCGGATGGTGGGCAGGGCCGGCGCACGGGTCCGGGCGGCGGTGGTCGGCACCGGCCTGATCGGCGGATCGGTGCTGCTCCGGCTGCACGCGGCAGGCCTGGACGTGGCCGGCTGGGACCCGGACGAGGCCACCCGGCACGAGGCGCGGCGGGTCGGCGTACCCGCTCCGGAGCGGCTGGTCGAGGCGGTGGCCGACCGCGACGTGGTCTTCCTCTGCGGCCCGCTGCCCACCCTGTCGGAGACCCTGGCCGAGGTGGCGGCGGCGACCGGCGACGGCTGCGTGCTGACCGACGTGGGCAGCACCAAGGCGGAGCTGGCCGCGTTCGCCGCCGCGCGCGGGCTGACCCACCGGTTCGTACCCGGCCACCCGATGGCCGGTACCGACCGGGCCGGCCTCATCGCGGCCGCGCCGGACCTCTTCGACGGCGCCGCCTGGGTGCTCTGCCCCGCCCCTGGCCCCGGCCTGGCCGCGTTCCGCTGGCTGACCGCGCTGGTGGTCGACGTCTTCGCCGCCCGGGTGGTGCCGATGGCGGCCGACCGGCACGACGCCGTCGTCGCGCTGGCCTCGCACGTGCCGCACCTGCTCGCCGGCGCACTGGCCGGCGCCACCGACCGGTCGCCGCTGCGCGACGCGGTGCTCGCCCTCGCCGCCGGCAGCTTCCGCGACGGCACCCGGGTGGCCGGCACGCCGCCGGAGCGGACGGCCAACATGCTGCTCGGCAACCGCGCCGAGATCCTGGCCGCGCTCGGCTCGGTCACCGCGTTCCTGGACGAGCTGGCCGCCGCGCTACGCGACGGCGACCGGGACGCGCTCACCGCGCGGCACCGGGAGGGCCGGGACGCCCGGCTCGCGCTGACCGGCCGCCCGACGGTGCGGCTGCGCCCCCGCTTCCCGCTCGCCGCCGGTGACGAGGAGCTGCGCTTCCTGCACGAGCTCGGCGCGGCCGGCGGGCATCTGGACGGCTGCCGGACGGACGGCGACGAGGTGGAGTACTCGGCCCGCCGGTTGACCACGGAACCGGGCGGCCCGCTCGCCCCGCCGTTAGGGTGAGGGCGTGGCGGACGGACCGGTGGTGGCGGTGGGCGGCGCGGCGTACCGGTCGGTCGCGCCGGAGCTCGCCCGCCCCCCGGTGACCGCCACGTCCCGGGCGTGGTGCACCCGCAGCGGGCCGGCCCCGAGCTGATGCCCGAGGCGCGACCGCTCCCGCTCGACGAACTGGTGGCCCGGGCCCGGTCCCTGGCCGAGGCCGGCCCGCGGCAGCTGCTCGGCATCGCCGGCGCTCCCGGAGCGGGCAAGTCCACCCTCGCCGAGCGGATCGTCGCCGCGATCGGCCCGACCGCCCGGTTGGTGCCGATGGACGGCTTCCACCTGGCCCAGGCGGAGCTGGTCCGGCTGGGCCGCGCCGACCGCAAGGGCGCGGTGGACACCTTCGACGCCAACGGGTACGTCTCCCTGCTGCGCCGGCTGCGGCGGCTGGAACCGAGCGCCGTCTACGCGCCGCTGTTCCGCCGGGACCTGGAGGAACCGGTGGCCGGGGCGATCGAGGTGCCGCCCTCGGTCCGGCTGGTGGTGACCGAGGGCAACTACCTGCTGCTCACCGACCCGCCCTGGGACGAGGTGCGGCAGCTGCTGCACGAGGCCTGGTTCCTCGACCTGGACGTGGAGCTGCGGCTGCGCCGACTGGTCGCCCGGCACCAGGCGTACGGGCGGTCGCCGGTCGAGGCGGCGGCCTGGGCGCACGGCAGCGACGAGGCCAACACCGCCCAGGTGTCCGGCACCGCGCACCACGCCGACCTGGTCGTACGGCTAACCGACCCGAACGCTGTTTAGCAGGTCAAGCGGCTATTCGAGGGTGCGTACCGGCCGGGCGGGGTTGCCCACCGCCACCACGTTGGGTGGCAGATCCCGGGTCACCACGGCGCCCGCGCCGACCACCGTGTTCTCCCCGACGGCGACCCCGGCGAGCACGATCGCTCCGCCGCCGAGCCAGACGTTGTCGCCGATGGTGATCGGCTTCGCGGCCTCCCACTTGTCCCGGCGCGGCCCGGGTTCCACCGGGTGGGTCGGGGTGAGCAGCTGCACGTTCGGTCCGATCTGGACGTCCGCCCCGATGGTGATCCGGGCGACGTCGAGGAAGACCGCGTTGTAGTTGACGAAGCTTCGCGGGCCGATGTGGGTCTGCCAGCCGTAGTCGCAGTGGAACGGCGGACGGACCCAGGCGCCCTCACCGAGCGAGCCGAGCAGCTCGCGCAGCGCGGCCAGCCGTCCCTGCGGGTCAGCGGCGGAGCTGGTGTTGAAGCGTTCCATCAGCCAGGCGGCCCGGTCGAGGTCGGCGATGATCTCGGGCTCGTCGGCGATGTACGGCTCGCCGGCCAGCATTCGTTCCCGCATGGACGTCACCCGGCCGATCATGCCGGAACCGGTCCGGTGGCGCGGGACGATCAGGCGGGTCGCCCGCGCGGTGAGGCGTACCCCCGGGTCCGCGGCGGCGTGCCGCGGACCCGGGAGGGACTGTCAGTCGTTGGCGTGCAGGGCGACGTTCAGCTCGATGCCCCGGCCGGTGCGCGGCCGGGCCTCCAGCCCACCGGTGACCGAGTTGCGCCAGAAGAGCAGCCCGGCCACCCCGGACAGCTCGCGGGCCTTGACCACCCGGCCGTCCGGCAGGGTGACCTTGGAGCCGGCGGTGACGTAGCAGCCCGCCTCGACCACGCAGTCGTCGCCGAGCGAGATGCCGATGCCGCCGTTCGCGCCGACCAGGCTCCGCTCGCCGATCCGTACCTTCTCGGTGCCGCCGCCGGACAGGGTGCCCATGATCGAGGCGCCGGCGCCGATGTCGGAGCCGTCGCCGACCACCACGCCCTGCACGATCCGTCCCTCGACCATCGAGGTGCCCAGCGTGCCGGCGTTGAAGTTCACGAAGCCCTCGTGCATCACCGTGGTGCCGGAGGCGAGGTGCGCGCCGAGCCGGACCCGGTCCGCGTCGGCGATCCGCACGCCGGAGGGGACCACGTAGTCGGTCATCCGGGGGAACTTGTCCACCCCGTGGACGGCCAGGTGGCGGCCGGCGGCCCGCTCGATCACCCGCAGCTCGTCCACCCGTTCCGGCGGGCACGGGCCGGCCGAGGTCCAGGCCACGTTGGCCAGCTTGCCGAAGATGCCGTCCAGGTTGAGCTCGTTGGGCCGGACCAGGCGGTGGGAGAGCAGGTGCAGCCGCAGGTACGCGTCGGCGGCGTCCTTGATCGGGTCGTCCAGCGACCCGATCACGGTCACCACCTCGACGGTACGCAGACCGGGCAGCGCCCGCTCGCCGATCGCCCCGGGCGGCAGGTCCAGCACGTCGGCCTGGTCCTCGCCGGGGACCAGCGGCAGCTCGCCGAGTCCCAGCTTGCCGGTCGGATACCAGGTGTCGAGCACCTGCTCGTCAGCGGTGATGGTGGCCAGGCCGATGCCCCAGGCAGACTGTGCGGTCGTCACGATCCTGAAGGTACCGTGCGAACCATGGAGAACCCGCTGACCCCCGAGGTCCTGGCCGATCCGGTGGGGCTGACCCGCGCCCTGGTCGACATAGAGTCCGTCTCCCTCGCCGAGAAGGCCATCGCCGACTGCGTCGAGGAGGTGCTGCGGGCCGTGCCGCACCTGACCACGTTCCGGCACGGGAACACCGTGATGGCCCGTACCGACCTTGGCCGGGCCCAGCGGGTGGTGCTCGCCGGCCACCTGGACACCGTGCCGCTGAACGACAACTTCCCGTCGACCATGCGCGGCGACCTGATGTACGGCTGCGGCACCTCCGACATGAAGTCCGGGGTGGCGTTCGCGCTGCACCTGGCGGTGACCCTGCCCGACCCGCGCTACGACGTGACGTACTTCTTCTACGAGGCCGAGGAGATCGAGTCGAAGTACAACGGGCTCACCCTGGTCTCCGAGGCGCACCCGGAGTGGCTGGAGGCCGACTTCGCGGTGCTGCTCGAACCGACGTACGGGATCGTCGAGGCCGGCTGCCAGGGCACCATGCGGGCGATCCTCACCACCCACGGCGAGCGGGCCCACGCGGCCCGGTCCTGGCACGGGGTGAACGCCATCCACGGCGCCGGTGAGGTGCTGCGCCGCCTGGGGGCGTACCAGGCGCGCCGGGTCACCATCGACGGCTGCGACTACCGCGAGGGGCTCAACGCGGTCCGGATCAACGGCGGGGTGGCCGGCAACGTCATCCCCGACCGCTGCGAGATCGAGATCAACTATCGGTACGCCCCGGACCGCGACCCGGAGGCGGCGGAGGCGCACCTGCGGGAGGTCTTCGACGGCTTCGAACTGCGGGTGACGGACGCGGCGGCGGGCGCGGCGCCGGGGCTGGACTCGCCCGCGGCGCAGGAGTTCCTCGCCGCGGTGGGCGCCGCGCCGATCGGCAAGCTGGGCTGGACGGACGTTGCCCGGTTCGCCGCGATGGGCATCCCGGCGCTGAACTTCGGACCTGGCGACCCCAACCTGGCCCACCACAAGGACGAGCACGTCGAACTGACCAAGATCCGCGACGGCGCCGCCACGCTCCACCGCTGGCTCTCCCCGCTCGACAGGCCCCTCGCCTGACGCCGCCGACGCCCCGGCCCCGCTGACCAGGAAGTCCGCCTCCCCGGCAGGCGTTTCCGGGAACGCGGACTTCCTGGTCGACGGCGTCCCGCCGGTCGGGCCGGCGGCGGCTCGGTGGGTCAGACGGTGGTCACGAGGGCGGTGTCGCTGGGCTCGGTGGGTTCGGCGGTGGGCTCCGCCGGGGACTCGAGTTGCCGGGCGCGGCGGCGCTCGGCCACCACGTCCCGGATCCGCCGCTGCATCTGCCGGCGAATCCGCATCCGCTCGTTGTTCATGATCACGCTTGCTCCTCCCCCGAAGGCACGCGCCGGGGCATACCCGGTATGTGAATAGTAAGACGTACGGGCGACCGAATTGGTTGCCCAAGATCGCAAACTTTCTCGCCGGCTCGTCGCGCAGCTCACTCCACGGGGGCCGCTCCACTACGGTTGCTTCCATGAGCCAGAGCAGTGGGCAGCCGCGGGGCCGCGATCCGGAGCGGCACCGGGGCGCCGTCACGCTGCGCCGCGGCGCGATCCCCACCAGCACCGCCGACCAGCGGCTCCTGGATTCGCGCGGGCGCGGCGACTGGAAGACCAAGGACGCCTGGCGCGCGCTGCGGATCCTCTCCGAGTTCGTCGAGGGCTTCGACACCCTCGCCGACCTGCCGCCCGCGGTCAGCGTCTTCGGCTCCGCCCGCAGCGCCCCGGGGAGTCCGGAGTGCCGGGTGGCCGAGGAGTTGGGCGCGGCCCTGGCCCGGGCCGGCTACGCGGTCATCACCGGCGGCGGGCCCGGCGTGATGGAGGCGGCCAACCGGGGCGTCAGCGAGGCCGGCGGGCTCTCCGTCGGGCTCGGCATCGAACTCCCGTTCGAGCAGGGCCTCAACGACTGGGTCGACCTGGCCATCGACTTCCGCTACTTCTTCGCCCGCAAGACCATGTTCGTCAAGTACGCCCAGGCGTTCGTGGTGCTGCCCGGGGGCTTCGGCACGATGGACGAGCTCTTCGAGGCGCTCACCCTGGTGCAGACCGGCAAGGTCACCCGGTTCCCGGTGGTGCTGATGGGCACCGCGTACTGGCGCGGGCTGCTCGACTGGCTGCGCGACACCATGGCCGCCGAAGGCAAGATCGGGCCGGTCGACCTGGAGTTGATCTGCCTCACCGACGACGTGAACGCCGCCGTCCGGCACATCGTCGAGGCCGAGGCGGCCCTGTCGGTCGAGCAGGAGGCGGTCCGCGAGGAGGCGGTCGCCCGGGCCGCCGCCGACCGGCAGGCCGCGGCCCGCCAGGGGAGCGACGCGTCCGGCGCGCCGCGCCGGGCCGGGGACGACGGCGGAAAGGGCTGAGCCGGTGGCGGCGATCTGCGTCTTCTGCGCCTCCTCCCGGACCCTCGACCGACGCTGGCTGGAGCTGGCCGCCGAAACCGGCGCGGAGCTGGCCAGACGCGGGCACACCCTGGTCAGCGGGGGCGGCTGCGTCGGCATGATGGGCGCCCTGGCCGACGGCGCGCGAGCCGCCGGCGGGCGCACCCTGGGAGTGATCCCGCAGGCGCTGGTCGACCTGGAGGTCGCCGACCTGTCCTCGGACGAGCTGCTGGTCACCGACACCATGGCCGCCCGCAAGACGCTGATGATCGACAAGTCGGACGCGTTCCTCACCCTGCCCGGCGGGCTGGGCACGCTGGACGAGCTCTTCGAGGTCTGGACCACCGCCACGCTGACCATGCACGCCAAGCCGATGGTGCTGGTCGACACGGACGGCTTCTACCGCCCGCTGCTCGACTGGCTCGGCACCCTCGCCGACCGGAGGTTCCTCAAGCCGGCCGGCCTCGACCTGCTCACCGTGGCCGACTCGGTCCCCGCCGCCCTGGACGTCCTGGAATCCCACCTCCTCTGACCCGCCCCCGGCTCTGATGATCATCGGGTTGGCGGCGAAGTCGATCTCTTTCGTTGCCGCCAACCTCATGATCAACCCGGGGGCGTGAGGTGGGGCGGGGTGGTGTGTGGTGGGGGTGTCGCACTGGCGTGGTGGGATGAGGCAGTGCAGAGCCGGGAGCGGGAAGAACGCTGAGCATGACGAATGGTGCGCTGGTGGTCCGGAGGCGTGACGCGGCGGCGGTGCGGTGAAAGCCAAGCTGCCCCTGTCCGAGCGCACATACACCTGCGCCAACTGCGGCCTGTCCCTGGACCGCGACCTCAACGCAGCGCGAAATCTCGAGCGACTCGCGCATGGGGTGAACACCGCCGGGAGTGGCCCGGTGGCTGGACGTGGAGCCGACTGTAAGACTCGCCCCGGCGGGCAGGTGGCTACGAAACGTCAACCCGGCACCGCCCGAGCGGACAAGACCGGGACCGTCCCCCCGCAAGGTGGGACATCCGCTCCGATGCTCTTGAGAGCATCATGAGAGGAAACGGGTACCGGCTGGTGCGCCGGCCTGCCGGACCGGTCCCGGATGACGGACGGTCCGCCGCGACGGTTCCGGGGGTCGGTCGGCCGGTCGGGCCCATCCAGGGGAGCGGCCGGCCGGGTCAGGGCACGGAGGGGAAGCCGCGGTCCGGGGTCCCGCTGACCGACCCGCGCCAGGCCGAGATCGTCGCGCACACCGGCGGGCCGATGCTGGTCGTCGGCGGTCCGGGCACCGGCAAGACCCGCACCCTGATCGAGGCGGTCGCCGCCCGGGTGGCCGAGGGGGTCGACCCGGAACGCGTCCTGGTTCTCACCTTCGGGCGGCGGCAGGCGACCGAGCTGCGCCACCGGATCGAGGCGCGGATCGCCGCCGACGGTCGCCGGGTGCTGCGCGAGCCGTTGGTGCGCACCTTCCCGGCGTACGCCTTCGGGCTACTCCGCCGCGCCGCCGCCGAGCGCGGCGAGCCGTCGCCCCGGCTGCTCACCGGCCCCGAGCAGGATCTGATCATCCGGGAGCTGCTCGACGTGGTGGGCGAGGAGCCCGGCGACGACCCGGTCGGCTGGCCGGAGGACCTCCGCCCCGCCCTGCGGACCAGGGCCTTCGCCGCCCAGCTGCGCGACCTGCTGATGCGCGCCGCCGAGCGCGGGGTGGGGCCGGTCGAGCTGGCCCGGCTCGGCGACAGGCTGGGCCGTGCCGACTGGCCGGCCGCCGCCCGCTTCCTCCGGGAGTACGTCGCCGTCCTCGCGCTGCGCGACGTCAGCAACCGGGGCTCCATCGCGTACGACCCGGCCGAGCTGGTCCGGGCCGCCACCGGGATGCTGCTGGACGACCCGGAGCTGCTGGCGGCCGAGCGCCGCCGGCTGGCCCACGTCTACGTCGACGAGCTGGCCGACACCGACCCCGCCCAGCAGGAGCTGCTCGCGGTGATCGCCGGCGGCGGCGCGTCCCTGGTCGCCTTCGCCGACCCGGACTCCTCCACGTACGCCTTCCGGGGCGCCGACCCGGCCGTGGTGAGCGGCTTCCCGCACCGGTTCCGGACGGCCTCCGGAGCGCCGGCCGCCCAGGTCGTGCTGACCACCTCGTACCGGGCCGGGGCGGGGCTGCTGGCGGCGACCGGCCGGTTGGCCCGGCGGCTGCGCGGCCCGGCGGCGCACCGGCAGCCGCGCCCGCTGCCCGACGCGCCACCGGGCACGGTGGAGGTCCGCACCTTCCGCTCCGCCACCAGCGAGGCCGCCTGGCTGGCCCACGCGCTGCGCTCCGCGCACCTGCTCGACGGCGTGCCGTGGTCGCGGATGGCGGTGCTGGTCCGCTCGACGCACCTGCACCTGCCGTCGCTGCGGCGCGCGCTGCACACCGCCGGGGTGCCGACCGTGGTGCACGGCGAGGACCTGCCGCTGCACCTGCAACCGGCGGTGGCGCCGCTGCTGCTCCTGCTGCGCTGCGCGCTGGAGCCCGAGCGGCTGGACGAGGAGGCCGCGGTCGCGCTGCTGCACTCCCCGCTGGGCGGCGCCGACCCGCTCGCCGAGCGGCGGCTGCGCCAGGGGCTGCGCGCCCTCGCGCTGGCCGGCGGCGACCGGCGCCCCTCCGGCGAGCTGATCGTGGAGGCGCTGCGCGACCCGGCCGAGCTGGCCGCGATCGACCGGCGCTGGGTCGAGCCGGCCCGGACGGTGGCCGAGCTGCTCGCCACCGCGCGGCAGGCGGCGACGGCCCCGGGCGCCACCGCTGAGGACGTGCTCTGGGCGGTGTGGAAGGCCAGCGGGCTCGCCGAGCGGTGGGCCGGCGCGATCACCCGGGGCCGGGCCGCCACGGGCGAGCACGAGACCGCGCAGCGCTGGCGGGCCGGGGCCGCCGACCGGGACCTCGACGCGGTCATGGTGCTCTTCGACGCGGCCGCCCGGTTCACCGACCGGCTGCCCGGCGCGCGGACCGAGGTCTTCCTCGACCACGTGCTCGGCCAGGACCTACCGGCGGACACCCTCGCCGCGAGCGCCGACCGGGGCGAGGCGGTACGCCTGCTCACCGCGCACGCCGCCAAGGGCCTGGAGTGGGACCTGGTCGCCGTCGCCGGTGTCCAGGAGGGCGTCTGGCCGGACCTGCGGCTGCGCGGCAGCCTGCTCGGCTCCGAACGGCTGGTCGACGTGCTGGCCGGCCGGGCCGACGGCACCGGCGTCCGGGCGAGCCTGGTCGGCCAGACCTCGGCGCTGCTGGACGAGGAGCGCCGGCTCTTCCACGTCGCGGTGACCCGGGCCCGGCGCCGGCTGCTGGTCACCGCGGTCGCCTCGGCGGCGGTCGGCGGCGACGACCACGAGGAGCAGCCGAGCCGTTTCCTGCACGAGCTGGGCGTCACCGAGCCCCGCACGCCCGGAGCGGGCGGCCCCACCGCCGGTCCCACGCCGGCCGGGCCGACCCGGACGGGGCAGGCCTCCGCCGGGCCCGGTCCGGCGGACCGGACCGCGGGCCGAGCCGGTGACGGCGCGACGTCAACCGGCGACGACGATGACGAGCCCGACCGGGCCGGGGAGCTGCCGGTCGGGCGGCCGCCCCGGGCACTCACCCTCTCCGCGCTGGTGGCGGAGCTGCGTACCGCGGTCACCGACCCGGCGGCGCCGGTCACCCGGCGGCGGGCGGCGGCGGCCGAGCTGGCCCGCCTCGCCGCCGCCGGCATCCCCGGCGCCCACCCGGACGACTGGTGGGGGCTGCGCGGCCTCTCCGACGACCGGCCGCTGGTCGACGAGGGCGATCCGGTCCGGGTCACCCCGTCGGCGATGGAGAGCGCGCTGCGGTGCAGCCTGCGCTGGCTGCTGGAACGGCACGGCGGCAGCGGCCCGGCCAGCGCCGCCCAGGGCGTCGGCAACCTGGTGCACGCCGCGGCGATGCTCGCCGAGGACGCCAGCGCCGACCGCACCGCCCTGCTGGAGTACGTCGCCGCCCGGTTCGACGCGATCGAGCTGGCCGCCCGCTGGATGGTCGGCCCGGAGCGGACCCGGGCCGAGGCCATGGTGGACAAGCTGCTGCGCTGGCTCGCCGGCAACCCGCGCCGGCTGCTCGCCATCGAGCACGAGTTCGCGGTCCGCCTCGACGACCCGCAGCGCCCGGTCGAGCTGACCGGCCGGGTGGACCGGCTGGAGGTCGACGCCGACGGCCGGCTCGTGGTGATCGACCTGAAGACCGGCAAGTCGACCGCGGTCACCGAGCGGGAGGTGGCCGAGCACCCGCAGCTCGGGGCGTACCAGGCGGCGGTCGAGGCGGGTGCGTTCGCCGAGTTCGGCGACGAGCCCGGCGGGGCGGCGCTGGTGCAGCTCGGCACCGGGGCGAAGGACGCCAAGGAGCAGACCCAGGCCGCGGCCGGCGAAGGGCCGGAGGCCGGCTGGGCCACCGCGCTGGTCCGGCGTACCGCCGATACGATGGCCGCCGCCACCTTCGCCGCGGTCGCCAACTCGAAGTGCCGGGTCTGCCCGGTGCGCACCAGCTGCCCGGTCTCCGGGCAGGGACGCCAGGTAGTCGAGCCGCCGGCCACTCGCCGTCCGGAGCAGCCGTGACCCAGCCGACCCTGTTCAGCACCGCCGCCCCGGCGCCCCGGGCCGCCGACGCCGGGCCCCGTTACGCCCCGGTCGAGCTGGCGAAGCTGCTGAAGCTGCCCGCCCCGACCCGGGAGCAGGCGGCGATCATCTCCGCGCCCGTCGAGCCGCTGCTGGTGGTCGCGGGCGCCGGGTCGGGCAAGACCGAGACGATGGCCGCCCGGGTGGTCTGGCTGGTCGCCAACTCGTACGTCCGGCCGGAGCAGATCCTCGGCCTCACCTTCACCCGCAAGGCGGCCGGCGAGCTGGCGCACCGGGTGCGTACCCGGCTGGACCAGCTGGTCCGGCGGCTGGGCCGGCGCGGGCGGGACCCGCTGGACAGCCCGCTCGACGGTGAGCCGACCGTCTCCACCTACCACTCGTACGCCGGCCGGATCGTCACCGAGCACGGGCTGCGCGCCGGCTACGAGCCCTCCACCCGGCTGCTCACCGAGGCATCCCGCTGGCAGCTGGTCGACCTGCTGGTGCGCAACTACGACGGCGACATGTCCGACGTCGATCGGATGCCCAGCACCATCACCGACGCCGTCCTCGCCCTCGCCGGCGAGCTGGACGAGCACCTGGTAGACCCGGACGAGCTGGCCGGCTGGACCGGCCGGTTCTTCGCCGAGGTGCAGTCCCGCCCCGGCCGGGTCTACGCCGACGTGCGCAGGGCGCTTCAGCTCCAGCAGACCCGGCTGAAGCTGCTCCCGCTGGTGCGGGCGTACGGCCGGCGCAAGGACGACTTCGAGGCGATGGACTTCGCCGACCAGCTGGCCCGGGCGGCCCGGGTGGCCCGCGACCACCCGGCCGTCGGCGCGATCGAGCGGGACCGCTTCCGGGTGGTCCTGCTGGACGAGTACCAGGACACCAGCCACGCCCAGGTGGTGCTGCTCAATGCGCTCTTCGGCGGCGGCCACCCGGTTACCGCGGTCGGCGACCCGTGCCAGTCCATCTACGGCTGGCGCGGCGCCAGCGCCGGCACCCTGGAACGCTTCCCCACCGAGTTCGCCCGCCCCGACGGCACGCCGGCCGAGGTGCTCAGCCTCACCACGAGCTGGCGCAACCGCCCGGAGATCCTCGGCGTGGCCAACGCGCTCTCGCTGCCGCTGCGCGCCGCCGGGGCCCGGGTGCCGGAGCTGCACGCGGCGATGAGCGTGAAGGAGCCGATCCCGCACCGCAGCCCCGGCGGTCAGGCCGCCGGCACCGTGCACTGCGCGCTGCTGGAGACGTACGCCGACGAGGCCGACTGGATCGCCGACAGCGTGCTGGCCGCCTGGCGGGGCGCGGCGCGGATGCCCGGCGCGCTGCCCGAGCACATCCCGGTGCCGCACCGCCCGACCACCGCCGTGCTGGTCCGGCTGCGCAGCCAGATCCCGGCGATCGAGGCGGCGCTGCGTGCCCGGGGCCTGCCGGTCGAGGTGGTCGGCCTGGGCGGCCTGCTGGACACCCCTGAGGTACGCGACGTGGTCTGCACCCTGCGGGTGCTCGCCGACCCGACCGACGGGGCGGCGCTGCTGCGGCTGCTCACCGGCGCACGCTGGCGGATCGGGCCGCGTGACCTGGTGGCGCTGCACCGGCGTGCCCGGGCCATCGCCCGGGCCCGCCGGGAGCTCACCGGCGACGACGACGGGCCGGAGATCACCGTGGACGTCCTGGACGAGGCGACGCTGGTCGAGGCGCTGGCCGACCTCGGGTCGGCGCAGGGGTACTCGGCCGAGGGGTACGCCCGGTTGCGCGCGTACGGGATGGAGCTGGCGCTGCTGCGCTACCGGCTGGACCAGGCGCTGCCGGAGCTGATAGCGGACATCGAGCGGACCATCGGCCTGGACGTGGAGGTGGCCGTGCGGGCCGGCCGGGACGGCGCCGGCGACGCCGGCCTGGCCCGCGGTCACCTGGATGCCCTCGGCGACGTGGCCGCCCGGTTCAGCGGCGAGACGCCCGGGGCGACCCTCGCCGGTTTCCTGGCCTTCCTGGCCGCCGCCGAGGACGAGGAGCGCGGGCTCACCCCGGGCGAGGTGGAGGTGGTGGAGGGCGCGGTGCAGGTGCTCACCGCGCACGCCGCCAAGGGCCTGGAATGGGACGTGGTGGCGGTCGCCGGGCTGACCCGGGGGGTCTGGCCGGGGCCGGTGCGCAACTCCGACCACTGGCTGGGCGGGCTCGGGGTGCTGCCGTTCCCGCTGCGCGGCGACGCCGACGGGCTGCCCGAGCTGGGCCTGGCCGGCGCGGAGGACCAGCGCGGGGTGGCCCGGGCGGTGGAGGACTTCACCGACGCCTGGCGGGCGCACGACGAGCGGGAGGAGCGCCGGCTGACGTACGTGGCGGTGACCCGACCCCGGCGGCTGCTGCTCTGCTCCGGCTACTGGTGGGGGGAGGGGACCAAGCGGTTCCGCGGCCCGTCGGTCTTCCTGCGCGAGGTGCACGACGCCTGCCTGGACGGCGCGGCCGGGCACCTGGTCGACGCGTGGGCGCCGGAGCCGCCCGGGGACGCGGTCAACCCGACCACCGAGACGGTGCTGAGGGCCGAGTGGCCGGCCGACCCGCTCGGCGCCCGCCGCCCGGCGCTGGCCGAGGCGGCCGCGCTGGTCCGCCGCTTCCTCGCCGACCCCGGCGCGGCCCGCCGGGAGCCGCCCGCCGACGGCCTCGGGACGGGGACGGCCGGCCGCGAGCCTGCCGGCGACGACGCCGGGCCGGCCGCCGAGGGCGCCGCCGACCCGCTCGCCGAGGACTCCGAGGTGGCGCGCTGGCGACGGGAGGCGGACCTGCTCCTCGCCGAGCGGGCCGAACTGCTCCGGCAGGCCGAGGCGGTGGAGGTGGCGCTGCCCGGGCACCTGTCGGTGACCCAGCTGGTGGCGCTGCGCCGCGACCCGGAGGCGCTGGCCCGTACGCTGCGCCGGCCGATGCCGACCGAGCCCAACCCGTACGCCCGCCGGGGCACCGCCTTCCACACCTGGCTGGAGCAGCGCTTCGGCGCCGACCGGCTGCTGGACGTGGACGAGCTGCCCGGCGCGGCCGACGCGGACGCCGCGCCGGACGAGGCGCTGACCGAGTTGCAGGAGCGCTTCCTGGCCAGCGAGTGGGCCGACCGGGTGCCGGTCGAGGTGGAGGTGCCGTTCGCCACAGTGATCGCTCAGGTGGTGGTCCGGGGCCGGATGGACGCCGCCTTCGCCCGACCCGGCGGCCGGTACGACGTGGTCGACTGGAAGACCGGCCGGCGACCGGCCGGGCGGGAGGCCGAGGCGGCCGCGGTGCAGCTGGCGGTCTACCGGCTGGCCTGGGCCGAGCTGGCCGGGGTGCCGGTGGACCGGGTCGGCGCCGCGTTCCACTACGTCCGGGAGGGCGTCACCGTCCGGCCGGCCGACCTCCTCGACGCCGACGGGCTCACCGCGCTGATCGCCGGGGTGCCGGAAACCGGCGGGACGGAATTCGCCATGGGGGGTGGCGCGCCGGGCAATGCGTGATACGGTTACGTCGTTGCAGTTTTGGTTTCCAGAGACTCTGTGTGCGCCTGGCGGATTGTAGCCCCAGGCGCTCTTTGTTGTGTCCGGAGTTCTCCGGGCGGGGCGACCAGCAGCGACAGGTGTACCGCGCACAAGCGTGCGGTGCACTCCCCTTCGGCCCGCAACACGTGCGGTCCGAACGTTCCGTCAAGGAGACGAAACAAATGGCTATTGGCACCGTCAAGTGGTTCAACGCTGACAAGGGCTTCGGCTTCATCACCCCGGACGGCGGCGGCGCCGACGTCTTCGCCCACTTCTCGGCGATCCAGTCCTCCGGCTACCGGAGCCTGGACGAGAACCAGCGGGTCGAGTTCGAGGTGACCCAGGGCCAGAAGGGCCCGCAGGCGGAGAACATCCGCCCGGTCTGATCTTCGGATCACCCAGTACCACCCACCGCGCCCTCCGGGCGTGGTGACGGGACCGGTCCGCCGCGCCGCCCCCCGCTCCGGCGGGACGCGGCGCGCTGCGGCGGACCGGCCCGTACCCCTTCGGTTCGTGCTTGTGAGTCCCGACGGACTGCTCCGTCGGTGACCGCGCCGCTTCCCGGCGCCCTCCCTCGACACGTGCCGCGTCGAGGAAGGCATTCCGCATGACCATGACCATTCCCACCTTCGCCGCCACCGGCCTGGCCCCGGCGCTGCTCGCGGAGCTGACCGCGCAGGGCATCACCGAGCCGTTCCCGATCCAGTCGGCGACCCTGCCGGACTCGCTCGCCGGCCGGGACGTACTCGGCCGGGGTCGTACCGGCTCGGGCAAGACGCTCGCCTTCGGGCTCCCGCTGCTGTCCCGTACCGCCGGCCGCCGGGCCCGCGCCGGCCGCCCGCTGGCGCTGGTGCTGGTGCCCACCCGGGAGCTGGCCCAGCAGGTCACCACCGCGCTCGCCCCGTACGCTCGCGCCCTCGGGCTGCGCTGCGCCACCGTCGTCGGCGGCCTGTCGTTGCAGCGGCAGGCGGACGCGCTGCGTGCCGGCGCCGAGGTGGTCGTGGCCACCCCCGGCCGGCTGAACGACCTGGTCAACCGGGGTGACGCCCGGCTCGGCGAGGTCGCCATCACCGTGCTCGACGAGGCCGACCAGATGGCCGACATGGGCTTCCTGCCGCAGGTCACCAAGCTGCTGGAGCAGGTCGCCCCGGACGGCCAGCGGATGCTCTTCTCCGCCACCCTGGACGGCGGCGTGGACCGGCTGGTCCGCCGCTTCCTGAGCAGCCCGGTCTCACACTCGGTGGACCCGGGCACCGCCACGGTGACCGAGATGACCCACCACGTGCTGCACGTCGACGCGGTGGACAAGCCCGACGCGCTGGCCCGGATCGCCGCCCGCGAGGGCCGCACCATCCTGTTCATGGGGACGAAGCACCGCGCCGACCGGCTGGCCCGGCAGCTGCTCTCCAGGGGCGTACGCGCTGCGGCGCTGCACGGCGGCAAGTCGCAGCCGCAGCGCACCCGGATCCTGGAGCAGTTCCGCACCGGCCAGGTGACCGCCCTGGTCGCCACCGACGTGGCGGCCCGGGGCATCCACGTGGACGGCCTCGACATGGTGGTCAACGTGGACCCGCCGACCGAGGCCAAGGACTACCTGCACCGGGGTGGTCGTACCGCCCGGGCGGGGGAGTCCGGCACCGTGGTCACCCTGGTCCTGCCCGAGCAGCGCCGGGACGTCTCCCGGCTGATGAGCGTGGCCGGCATCAAGCCGCAGTCCACCCAGGTGCGCCTCGGCGACGAGGCGCTGGCCCGGGTAACCGGCGCCCGCGAGCCGTCCGGCGTGCCGGTGACCATCGTCGCCCCGCAGCCGGCGCCGGCCGCGCGTCCGCGTACCGGTGGTGGGGGCGGGGAGGGCACGCGCGCCGCGCACCGCACCTCGGGCCGCTCCCGCCGTCCGCGCCGCCCGCGTACCGCCTGACCCCCTCCTCATCCCGGCGCTGCGGCGCCCGGGCGATGATCGACATGAAGTCGACCTTGCGGGGCCGGTCGGGCACCGTACGTGATCATGGCCGGGATCGAGTCGGCTTGCCGACTCGATTGCGTCCGATCGGCGACTGTCCCGTGGCGGCGCCTGGTCGAAGCTTGCCCTGGGGGATGAACCCGGCCCTGGTCGGCCGGGCACGGGAGGGGTGACCATGGCGGGCGACGCCGGTTCGGGGGCGTTGCGCGAGCTGCTGGTGGTGTTCGCGGTGGCGGGCGCGGGGCTGGTGCTCGCCATGGTCGCGGCCTTCGCCCCCTGGCACCCCGTCCCCGGTGCCCCGGCACCCGCCGGGCTGGTGGACCTCCGTACGCCAGCGGGCACGGACACCGTCGCCCACCTCGTCTCGACCGGCTGACGTCCCACCAGGGCGATCACACCGTCCACCGCGAGCCACACGTCGCGCAGCCCGCTGGCCACCCCGTGGTAGCCGGCCGGTGCAGGTCGAGCAGGATGCCCTGGAGGAAGCTCAGCGGGATGCCCTGGGCCTCGGCCAGGGCCGCCGCCTTGACCAGTGCGGCACCGTCGCCGTCGGGCCCGCCGTCACCGCCGGCCGAGGCGGCGACGGCGAGCATGGCCCGCAGGGCGTAGTCGCTGCGCGCGGAGACGTACACGGCGTCAGTTGCCGGCCTGGTCGAGCACGCCCCAGCGGCGCCGGATCGCCTTGTCCGCCACCCCGAACGCGGCGTCCACCAGCAGGCCGACCATCAGGATGACGATCATCGTGGAGAGCAGCCAGGGCGCGTCGGAGAGCTCCCGCGAGTACGTCAGCTGCGCGCCCAGCGAGGTCTGCGAGATGCCGACCACGATGAGTTCGCCGGCCATCAGGCTGCGCCAGGAGAACGCCCAGCCCTGTTTCAACCCGGCGACGATGGCGGGCAGCGCGGCGGGCGCGATGACGTACCGGTAGAGGTCGAGCCCGCGCGCGCCGAGGTTGCGGCCGGCCCGCACCAGCAGCGGCGGCACGTAGTCCACGCCGGCGATCACCCCGTTGGCGATGGACGGCGCGGCGCCGAGGACCACCACGAAGAAGATCGCCTTCTCGCTCAGCTCGAACAGCAGGATGGCGAGCGGGAACCAGGCGATCGACGGCATCGTCTGCAGTGCGGTGATCATCGAGCCGATGGCCGCCCGGAGCACCCGGGACCGGGCCACCGCGAGGCCGACCAGCAGCCCGACGGCGACCGAGAAGACGTACCCGACGGCGGCCCGGCGCAGGGTGGTGGCGAGGCCTTCCCAGAGCTGGGCGCCGCCGACCTGCCGGAGCAGTTCCTCGCCGACGGTGACCGGGCCGGGCAGCGAGTACGGCGGCTTCCAGCCGCTCCAGACCACGAGCTGCCAGAGCCCGATGGCGATGGCCAACGCGGCGAGCTTGGGCCAGGTGGCGGCCCAGAGCCGGGCGCCACGGGAGGTCTCCCGCTCCCGGCCGGCGATCGCCAGCGCGTCCAGCCCGGAGATCTCCGCGTCGGTGCGCAGCGCGGTGGATGGCGTGTCACCGGCCATGGCGGCCCACCTCCGAACGGAGCCGGTCGGTGACCTCGGCGGCGATGGATGCGATCTCGGGCGAGTCGATCCGTCGCGGCCGGGGCACGTCCACCCGGGTGGACCAGATGATCCGGCCGGGCCGGCTGCTGAGCAGGATGATCCGGTCGGCGAGCCGGGCCGCCTCCCGGACGTTGTGGGTCACGAAGAGCACGGTGAGCCGCCGCTCGGACCAGATGCGTTCCAGCTCGTCGTGGAGGATGTCCCGGGTCATCGCGTCGAGCGCGCCGAACGGCTCGTCCATCAGCAGCAACGGGGTGTCCAGGGCGAGGGTACGGGCCAGCGCGACCCGCTGCCGCATCCCGCCGGAGAGCTCGTGCGGGCGCCTGCGACTGAAGTCGGCCAGGTGCACCGTGTGCAGCAGTTCGGCCACCCGCTCCCGGCGCTCGGCCCGGGGCAGCCCGCGCAGCTTCAGCGGCACCTCGACGTTGCCCTCGACGGTCAGCCACGGGAAGAGCGCCGGCTCCTGGAACATCAACCCGGGATCGACCCCGTCGCCGAGGCCGATCTGCCCGCCGCTGGGCCGGTCCAGGCCGGCGATCAGGTTCAGCAGGGTGCTCTTGCCGCAGCCGGAGGCGCCGACCAGGCAGACGAACTCGCCGGGTTCGACGTCGAGGGAGACCCCGTCCAGGGCGAGGACGGCGTTCGCCCCGCGCCCGTACACCTTGGTCACGCCGGAGAGCGCGACCGCACCGGTCGCGCTCCGCGGCGTCGTCGTGGTCGACGTCATGGTTGGGTGACCTCGGCCTTGCCCTGACCCTTCAGCACCTCGTTGAGGTACGTCAGGTCGTAGAGACCGTCGAGGCTGACCGGCTGGGTCAGCTCCACCGCGACCGCGTGGTCGAGCCCGGTCTTCAGCGAGGACGCGATCGGGTCGTTGGTGAACTCCAGCGTCGGCCAGGCCTGCTTGATCAGCTTGACGTCCAGCGGCTTGCCGGTGATCTTGCCGATGTGGTCGGAGATGGCCTGCTGGGACTCGTCCGGTGTGGTCTTGACGAACTCGTTCGCGGCGACCTGCCCCTCGACCAGCTTCTTCACCACGTCGGGGTGGGCTTTGAGGAACCTGGTGCTGACGATCAGGTTGGTGATCACGAACTTCCGGTCCGGCCAGAGGTCGCGCTCGTCGACGAGCACCTTGCCGCCGGCGTTGACCAGCCGGGAGACGAACGGCTCCGGCACCCAGGCGCCGTCGATCGCGCCGCCGGTGAAGGTCTCCACCGTCTGGGCGTTCTCCTGCGGGACGACCTTGACGTCGCCGCCGCCCTCCTTGGTGGTCTTCAGGCCCTTCTCCCTGAGCCAGTACCGCAGCGCCACATCCTGGGTGTTGCCGAGCTGCGGGGTGGCGATCTTCTTGCCGCGCAGCTGCTCCACCGAGGTGATCTCCGGCTTGACGACCAGCGCGACGCCGCCGGAGGCGGCGCCGGAGATGACCCGGACGGCCTCGCCCTTGGACTTGGAGAAGGCGTTCACGGTCGGGTTTGGACCGATGTACGTCGCGTCGAGCGCGCCGGAGAAGACCGCCTCGATGGCGGCCGGGCCGGCGTTGAAGGTCTTGGTCTCCAGCTTGACGCCGGTGCCGAGCTTCTGCGTGAAGATGCCCTTCTCGACGCCGACCACCGCTGGCGCGTGGGTGATGTTGGGGAAGTAGCCCAGCCGGAGGGTGACCGGGCCGGAGCCGCCGGCCACGCTGTCGTCGTCGTCGCCGCACGCCGCGGCGGTCCCCGCCGTCGCTACGCCGATGACGGCGAGGGTGGCGAGGGAGACCAACCGACGGAAGGGGAGCCGTCTCATCATCATCCAATCCACAGTATTCCTACTTGGTTGGTAGGAAGACTGGGGCAGTGGCCGGGCTGCGTCAAGACCGGTCCACGATCCGGGACGGGGCGAAAACCTCGCGGGCGCACGCTGGCCTGCCCGCACTGTCGATACTCCGGGCACCGCGACCTCGTCGCGGCTGCCAACATCGCCACCCGCACCCCGGGTGGTGGACCTACCGCCGACGCAGCCGTCCCTGTGCAAAACGGTGGGGAGTCGCTCGCCACCCGGCGGGGATCTACCGAACTCACCGGTAAGCCGGTGCACGTTGGTAGACGCCGCACTAGGGTCGATCACGTGCCGACGCGGAGAGCGAGAATTCCAGCGACGAAATATCCGGTCGAGCGGTTCCGCCTCGACAACGGCCTGCGGGTGGTCCTCACCCCGGACCGCAGCGCACCGGTGATCGGGGTCGCGGTCGTCTACGACGTCGGCATCCGGTCCGAGCCGGAGGGGCGCACCGGCTTCGCCCACCTCTTCGAGCACCTGATGTTCCAGGGCTCGGAGAACCTGGAGAAGCTGGCCCACTTCCGGCACGTGCAGGGCGCCGGTGGCACCTTCAACGGCTCCACCCACCTGGACTACACCGACTACTTCGAGACGCTGCCGAGCAACGCGCTGGAACGGGCGCTCTTCCTGGAGGCCGACCGGATGCGCGGTCCCCGGCTGACCGAGGAGAACCTGCGCAACCAGGTCGACGTGGTGAAGGAGGAGATCCGGGTCAACGTGCTCAACCGGCCGTACGGCGGGTTCCCCTGGCTGACCCTGCCGCCGGTGATGTTCGACACCTTCCCCAACGCGCACGACGGCTACGGCTCCTTCGTCGACCTGGAGTCGGCCACCGTCGCCGACGCCGCCGACTTCTTCCGTCGCTACTACGCCAGCGGCAACGCGGTCCTCGCCGTCAGCGGGGACATCGACGTGGCCGAGGCGACCACGCTGATCGAGCGGCACTTCGGCGACGTGCCGGCCCGGCCCGCCCCGGAGCGCCCCGACTTCGCCGAGCCCGACCTGACCGCCGAGCGGCGCGCCACGTACACCGACAAGCTCGCCCCGCTGCCCGCGGTGGCCGGGGCCTGGCGGGTGCCCGACCCGATCGGCGACTTCGCCGGCTACCTCCCGTACGTGGTGCTGGCCGAGGTGCTCACCGACGGCGACGCCTCCCGGCTGGTCGAGCGGCTGGTCCAGCGGGACCGCAGCGTCACCGGCCTCGGCGGCTACCTCGGCTTCATGGGCGACCCGTTCGACGTGCGCGACCCCACCGCGCTGCTGCTCCAGGCACACCTGCCTCCGGGCGGTGACGTCGACAAGGTGCTGTGCACCATCGACGAGGAGCTGGACCGGCTGGCCACCGACGGGCTGACCGAGGGCGAGCTGGCCCGTACCCAGGCCCGGATGGCCACCCACCTGCTGCGGGACACCGACGCGGTGCTCGGCCGGGCGCTGCGGATGGCGGTCCTGGAACAGCAGCGCGGCGAACCGGGCCTGCTCAACGAGCTGCCCCGACTGGTCGGCGAGGTCACCGACGAGCAGGTCCGGGCCGCAGCGGCCACCCTGCGGCCGGAGCGCCGCGCGTGCGTCGAGGTCGTCGCCGGAGGTGCCCGGTGACCACGACCGCCCCCGCCGCGCCGCGCGCCCTGCCGGCGCTCGGCCCGACCCGCAAGCTCAAGCTGCCGAAGCAGGCCGAGCGGACGCTGGCCAACGGGCTCACCGTGATCGCGGTACGCCGGCCCGCCGTCCCCCTGATCGAGCTGCGGCTCTGGATGCCGTTCGGCCGCACCCAGCTGGCCCGCAGCGCGATGCTCGCGCAGACCATGCTCTCCGGCACCCCGACCATGTCGGCGGTCCAGATCGCCGCCGAGCTGCAGCGGGTCGGCGGCGGACTCGCCGCCGGAATCGACCCGGACCGGCTGATGCTCTCCGGCGCCGGGCTGGTCACCGGCCTGGACCGGACGCTGGAGATCCTGGCCGAGGTGCTGACCGGCGCGACCTACCCGAACCAGGAAGTCGGCACCGAGCGGGACCGGCTGGTCGACCGGATCCAGGTGGCGCAGAGCCAGCCGGCCCACCTGGCCCGTACCGCCCTGCTCAAGCGGATCTACGGCCGGCACCCGTACGCGGTGCAGACCCCCGAGCCCGACCAGGTCAGGGCGGTCCGCCCGGCGGCGCTGCGCAAGCTGCACGCCGAGCGGGTGCACCCGGCCGAGGCGGTGCTCGTGCTGGTCGGCGACGTGCAGCCGGATCGGGCGCTGGACGCCGCCGAGGCGGCGCTCTCGGCGTGGGACGGCGGGGGACGCAGCGTCGGCCTGCCCCCGGCGCCGGCGCTGGAGCCGGGCCCGCTGCTCCTGGTCGACCGGCCCGGCTCGGTGCAGTCCTCGCTGCGGATCGCGCTGCCCGCGGTGCCCCGCACCCACCCCGACCACGCCGCGCTGCAACTGGCCAACCTGGTCTTCGGCGGCTACTTCTCGTCCCGCTGGACGGAGAACATCCGCGAGGACAAGGGCTACACGTACGGCCCGCACTCGGCGGTCGAGCACTCGGTGGCCGGTTCGGTGCTGATCGCGTCAGCCGAGGTGGCCACCGAGGTGACCGGCCCGGCGCTGCTGGAGACCACGTACGAGCTGGGCCGGCTGGCCTCGCTGCCGCCCAAGCCGGACGAGTTGGAGCAGGCCCGCCAGTACGCCCTCGGCACGCTCCAGCTCGGCATGTCCACCCAGTCCGGCCTGGCCTCGCTGACCAGCGCGTACGCCGGCAACGGGCTGCGGCTGGACTTCCTCGCCGAGCACGCCGCCCGGCTGGCGGCGGCGACCGTCGACGACGTCGCCGCGGCGGCCGCCCGTTACCTGGCGCCGGCGCACGCGGTCACCGTCGTGCTGGGCGACGCCGAACGGGTCGCGGCGCCGCTGGCCGCGCTCACCTCGGTCCGGGTGGAGTCGGCGTGAGCGGTCAGCCCGGTCCGGGTGGAGCCGGCGTGAGCGGCGAACCGGCCCCACCGCTGGCCCGGTCCACGCTGGACCGGGCGGCGCACCGGCGTACCGACCGGGAGTGGCTGGCGCAGGCGTGGCGGCGGGCCCGGGTGCTGGTGCTCGACTCGACCCGGGAGGGGCGGGCGCTGGTCCGTACCGACGCCAACCCGCCGGCGCTGGTGCTGCGCGACGCCGTGGAGGTGGGGTCGACCGGGGAGTCGGTGCCGCTCTTCCTCGGGGTGGAGCCGGACGGCGTGCCGGTCTTCGCCGTCGACGCGCCGCTGCCCGAGCTCCCCGGCACCCGGCCGGTGAACCTGCGGGAGATCGGTCACCTGCTCGGCGACCGGGACGCGGGTCTGTTCACCACCGCGCTGGCGCTGGTCAACTGGCACTTCGGGCACGGCTGGTCGCCGCGGACCGGGCACCGGACCGAGATCGACGAGGGTGGCTGGTCGCGGGTGGACGCCGAGGGCCAGCGGGCCTGGCCGCGCACCGATCCGGCGATGATCGTCCTGGTGCACGACGGGGTGGGCGGCCTGGACGGGCGGTGCCTGCTCGGCAACAACGCCACCTGGCCGCACACCCCGGGCGAGCGCCGCTTCTCCTGCCTCGCCGGCTATGTCGAGCCGGGGGAGTCGGCGGAGGCCGCCGTGCTGCGCGAGGTCCGCGAGGAGGTCGGGGTCGCGGTCGAGCGGATCGCGTACGCGGGCAGCCAGGCCTGGCCGTTCCCGGGCTCGCTGATGCTGGGCTTCCTGGCCGAGGCGGACCCGGGCGAGCCGATCCACGTGGATCCGCTGGAGATCGCGTACGCCCGGTGGTTCTCCCGCCGGGAAATCGGCGCGGTGCTGGGCGGGCGGGCGGTGGACGCCGGGGACGGTGCCCGGGTGATCCTGCCGCCGCCCTCGTCGATCGCGCTCTTCCTGATCCACCGCTGGCTCGACGGCCACTGCTGACCGCCTCGGCGCGGCTCCGGGAGCCGGCGGGGCCGCCATGGCGTACCCCGGACGCGGTCCCGGCCCGGGCCGTCGTTGCCGCGACGGTCACGGGCCGGGAACACGGACCGTCGTGGGCGGGCGGGGCGAGGAACGCGGCGGGGGAGCCGGTCCGACCACGACGGACGTCTGGGACGCTCAGGTCCAGGGGTAGTCCCACCTCTCGTGGTGCCCGGACTCGTCGAGCGGCAGGACCTTGACCCGTTGTCGGCCGGAGCGGACCGCGCCCACCGTGGCGAGCGCCCGGGCCAGCAGCAGCGCGGCGTCCCGGTCCTCGGCGTGCACGATCTGGCGTCGCGGTTCGGGGGTGGTCGTCTCGTCGCGCAGCCGGCCTCCGCCGGCCCAGGCGGCCAGGATGTCGTTGTCGGCGGCGGCACGGATGTCGGTACGAACGATCAGGAAACGCATGGCTGTCTCCGGATGGACCGCGACGGACGAGTACGCAGTGGAACTTCCACGTCACTGAAACGTCATGTTACGCCCGTCGGTGGTCCCAGCAAGTGAAACGCGACGATCGGTCCGGTACTCGACCGATCGGATGATGCCTGGTCAGGACGGTCGTGGCCGGGAGACGACGCGGGGCCGCCGGCGTCACGCCGACGGCCCCGATCCGGTCACCGGATCAGTTCAATCGAACTGTCCGTTCTTCGCCCCGCCGATGAATCCGAGCCAGCCGGCCCGGTTGAACAACAGCACCGGACCGCTCGGGTCCTTGCTGTCCCGGAGCGCGACCGCGGCCGGGCCGGCACCCAGCGGCGCCATCTCGACGCAGTTCGAGGTCTGGCTGCGGGTGCTCTTGCGCCAGGGCGCGTGGGTCAACTGGCGGGCGGGGACGGTGTTGCGGATCTCGTTCATGGCTTCTGCTCCTGGTCCTGGTCTGCTCCGATGGGGACGAGTGACGGTTGCCCGGTCCCGACGGCGGGCCCGGCGTGGATCACCGTTCCGTCAGGCGCCCGGAGTGCCGGCGGCGCTGGGCCGGCGCCGCTGCCGGACCGGCGGCCGCCGTGGACGGGGCTGCCGTGTCGGTCAGCCGTCCCGTCGCCGTGAAGAGCCAGGTAAGGGTGTCCGATGCGGATAGCGCCGCCGAGCATAGCCACTCGAAAGCCACTTTATAGCGATTTACGGTGTTTGCCTCGGTGGACATGGCGTCGATGAAGCCGCCTTCGATCGCCAGCGTCTCCGGATCCTGCGGGTCGGCGAACCGGTAGAGCGAGAAGGCGGTCGGCGGCAGGTAGAACTCGCCGATCCGGGTGTCCCGCAGCAGCAGGTGCAGCGTGACGTTGGGCAGCATGGCCAGCTCGCAGAGCTGGACCAGCTGCTCGTGGAGCACCTCCGGCGGGCCGGCGCGGTGGCCGAGCGCCGCCTCCTCCAGCACCGCCGTGTAGCGGGGGCCGTCGGCGCGGTCCAGCAGCGGCTGACGGGCCAGCCGGGCCTGCACCTCGGTCTCCGGGTCCTCGGCGCCGTCCGGCTCGCCGGCCGCGTCGGCCGCCCGGTTGGCCGACATGATCCGCAGTCGCGCGTAGCCCGAGGTCTGCAGCAGCCCCGGCACCAGCACCGGGTTGTATTCGCGGATCTCCGCGCAGCCCGCCTCCAGTTCCGCCCAGCCGAGCTGCTGCTGCGTCATCACCGGGTACGACCGGCGCCACGCGCGCATGTCGCCGGCCTCCTCGGTGATGCCGAGCAGCTCCGCGCGCAACTCCTCCTCGGCGCCGTAGAGCTCCAGCAGCACTCGCACGTCGTCCGGGTCGGGTCGGCTGCGCCCGTTCTCCAGCCGGGACAATTTCGATGCCGACGCCCAGCCGATCCGTTCGATGACCTGGTCGCCGGTGAGGCCCGCCGATTCGCGCAGGCGGCGCAGCTCGGTGCCCAGCCTGCGGCGACGCAGGATCGGGCTCGGTACGGCAGGAGGCACGATGTCCTCATTTCCGTCGACCGCCGCGGACGCGACGGTAACTGTATGGAGTTCACCCCCCACGGTCAGTATGGACGGCGCGGCCGGCGTCGGTGGTTCCGGCGAGGGCGTGTCTTGCGACAAAAAGAGGACTGTGGAAGGTGTCATCGGCCCCGGACGACGGAGTCCCGGCCGGACACGCCGCCGTGGTCGGACTGCTCCGGGTGTCCGGGCACGAGCCGGCGGCGGCCACCCTGCGCTGGCCGGCCAGGCTGCGCCACCTGGTCGGGGTGGTCACCACGCCGCCGGGGCCTGGCTCTGGCGCGGCAGCCAGCCGAGGGTGGGGCCGGGTACGGAAAAGGAGCGGTCGCCCCGGTGGGGCGGCCGCTCCTCGACTCCGCTGCGGGTCAGCCGGCGGTGGTGGCCAGGTGCTGCTTGACCTGGGTGATCGACGGGTTGGTCAGGGCGCTCCCGTCGGCGAAGCGCAGCGTCGGGACGGTCTGGTTGCCGCCGTTGACGCTCATCACGAACTCCGCGGCCTTCGGGTCCTGCTCGATGTCGACCACCTCATACCCGATGCCCTCCCGGTCCAGCTGCGACTTCAGCCGGTGGCAGTAGCCGCACCACGGGGTGGAATACATCGTCAACATGGTCGGGTCCTCCATAGGGTCGCTGCGCCGGGTCCGATCAGGCCAGGCTAACCGCTGCAACATCAGCCGGAGCTGAGATGATTCCTCGCTGTGGTGGTTCACTCAACGGCGGAACTCGTGCTCGCCGGACTGGATCCGGAGCAGCGGTCGGCGGTGACCGCCCCGGCCGGCCCGGTCTGCATCCTGGCCGGCGCCGGCACCGGCAAGACCCGCGCGGTGACCTCCCGGATCGCCCACCGCTCGCTCTCCGGGGAGATCTCCGCCCGGCATGTGCTGGCGGTCACCTTCACCGCCCGGGCCGCCGCCGAGATGAGGGCCCGGCTCACCGCGCTCGGCGTCACCGGGGTGCAGGCGCGCACCTTCCACGCCGCGGCGCTGCGTCAGGTGCGCTACTTCGCGCCCCGGCTGCTGGACGGGCGCGCCATGCCCGAGCTGCTGGACAGCAAGGTCCGGGTGGTCACCCTCGCCGCTGCCAAGGTGGGCCTGCGGACCGACCGGGCCGCCGCGCGCGACCTGGCCGGCGAGATCGAGTGGGCCAAGTCGTCGCTGGTCGAGCCGGGGGAATACGTGGTCGCCGCGGCCAAGGCGCTGCGCGAGACACCGCACGAGCCGGCGAAGGTCGCCGACGTCTTCGCCGCGTACGAGCGGCTCAAGCGCGCCAACGGGGTGATCGACTTCGAGGACATGCTGCGCGCCGCGGTCTGGGGGATCGAGGAGCACCGGGACGTCGCCGAGCAGGTCCGCGGCCAGTACCGGCACCTCGTCGTCGACGAGTACCAGGACGTCAACCCGTTGCAGCAGCGGTTGCTGGATGCGTGGCTGGGCGGCCGGGACGACCTCACCGTGGTCGGCGACGCCAGCCAGACCATCTACTCGTTCACCGGGGCTACCTCGTCGTACCTGGTCGACTTCCCGCGCCGGTACCGGGGCGCGACGGTGGTCCGGCTGGTCCGCGACTACCGCTCCACCCCACAGGTGGTCGGGCTGGCCAACGCGGTGATCGCACAGGCCCGGGGCGCCGAGGCCCGGCTGCGGCTGGAGCTGCACGGGCAGCGCCCGCCCGGCCCCGAGCCGGAGCTGCGGATCTTCACCGACGAACCGGCCGAGGCCGCCGCCGTCGCAGCCCGCTGCCGGACGCTGGTCGACGGGGGCACCCCGGCGAAGGAGATCGCCGTGCTGTTCCGGACCAACGCGCAGTCCGAGGCGTACGAGAAGGCGCTCACCGAGGCCGGCGTGCCGTACGTGGTGCAGGGCGCGGAGCGGTTCTTCGAGCGGGTCGAGGTGCGCCAGGCGATGATCGCGCTGCGGGCCGCCACCCGCTCGATCCCGGGGGAGACCCCGCTGCCGACCGCCGTGGTCGAGGCGCTCGCTGCGGTCGCCTGGGCCCCGGACGCCGCTCCGGCCGGCGGCGCCGCGCGGGAGCGCTGGGAGGCGCTCGCCGCGCTGGTCCAGCTCGCCGAGGAGTACGCGGCCACGCCGGAGGTGCTGCCGATCGGTGAGGCCGCGGCGGTGGAGCGCCCGGTGACGCTGACCGACTTCAACGAGGAGCTGGCCCGCCGCGCCGCCCAGCAGCACGTGCCGACGGTCGACGGGGTGACCCTGGCGTCGCTGCACTCGGCGAAGGGGCTGGAGTGGGACGCGGTCTTCCTGGTCGGGCTCTCCGAGGGCACCCTGCCCACCTCGTACGCCCGCACCCCGGAGCAGGTGGAGGAGGAACGCCGGCTGCTCTACGTCGGGGTCACCCGGGCCCGCGAGTGGCTCTGGCTGTCGTACGCCTCGGCCCGGTCGCCGGGCGGTCGGGCCCGGCGGCCGTCCCGTTTCCTGCCGCAGCTGGACCGCTCCGGCGGCGGCGAGCGGGCCGGCGGGAGCGCGGCGACCCGGCGTGGCGACGTCGAACGGCGGCGTAACCAGGTGGTCTCCTGCCGGATCTGCGGCGCCACCCTGCTCGCCGGCCCGGACCGCAAGCTCGGCCGCTGCCCGACCTGTCCCTCCGACATCGACGAGGATCTGTACGAGCGACTGCGTGACTGGCGGGCCCGGGTGGCCGGCGCGCAGAAGGTACCGGCCTATGTGGTCTTCACCGATGCCACCCTGACCGCGCTGGCCGAGCGACGTCCCGGGCGGGCCGAGGAGTTGATCGCGATCGCCGGGATCGGGCCCCGGAAGCTCGGCCTCTACGGGGAGGCGGTGCTGGCGCTGGTGGACGGTGCGGCGGTGGACGACATCGGCCCGGAGAAAACTTTCGAAATCTCGTCGTAAATTCGTTTGCCCTCGCCCCCAGGCGAGGAATAGCCTCATGGCACACCTCGGGAGCGGCGCCATTCCGGCTGCTCACGGGGTGGAGACCCAGTCGGCACGAGGAACGTGAGGGAGGTGGCACCCGTGGAGATCTTCACCTATGAGCGTCCGGCGGCGATGCCAGCTGCCTGCGCTCCGCTGTCGACTGTCCGGGTGGCCCTTGCCGCCACGCGACCGTCGGTTCCGCAGGTGCACCAGGTCCAGGTTCAGGCCGAGCTGACCCTGACCGTCGCACCGATCGGAGTCGAGCGGACCAGTGGCTTCACGGGCATGGGCATCGGTGTCGCCAAGAAGCGCACGGATGTCCGCGGCGTTCCACCTCGAGGGAGACCGGTCTGGTAACCAGACCACCGGCTCACCTCGAGGCCGCGGAACCCGCTCACCGGGATCCGCGGCCTCAGTTTTTTGTCCCGCCGAAGTACGTCGGAATGCGATCCACGAGATCGAAGTGAGAGAGAGGTGACCGGGCGATGAGTCTGGCGTTGGCCCCGCTCGACGTGAGCGTCGAGGTGGAGGCGAACCTGCCCTGCCGGAAGTTCGACCCCGACCTGTGGTTTTCCGACTCGCCCGCCGAGCTCGAGCTGGCCAAGTCGCTCTGCGGGGACTGCCCGCTGCGCGTCGAGTGCCTGGCCGGTGCGGTGGAGCGGGCCGAGCCCTGGGGCGTCTGGGGCGGCGAGATCTTCGAGCGTGGCGCGGTCGTCCCGCGCAAGCGGCCCCGCGGCCGCCCGCGCAAGGAGGACCTCGCCCGCGACGCGGCGCTCCGGGTCGAGGCCGAGGCGCGAATGGCGGCCAGTGGTGTGGCCACCTGGCGCAACGCGGTCCGGCTGGCAGCCTGACAACTTCCCGTTCCACACGTCCCCGCCGGTGTCCCACCGGCCGAGAGAAAGCTGACGACAATGCTGGTCCTGCCGAATGGAACCGAGATGCAACTACTCCACGAAGCGTTGTCCCGTGCCCGAATGCGACGGCCTCAGGCCGGTCGTACCACCACGAGCACTGAGGCAACCCGTTCCGCCCGTACCGTCGCCATGAACAGCCGCAGCCAGTCGGCCCGCGACCTGGGCGTTCTCTAGATCCCTACGATTACGCGGGGGCGGTGACCGGAAGACCGGTCACCGCCCCCGCGTCGTCAGGCGACCGGCGCGAAACCGGGCAGCCAGCGTTCCAGGATGCCCCGGTACGGCGCCTTCGCCTCCAACTGGCAGAGCACCCCGATCGAGCCCAGCGTCACCCGGTGGATCATCAGGTACGACGGGGGCAGATTGAGCTGACGGCTGAGCTGGTAGGTGGGCGACTTCGGACTGGCCAGCCGGGCCGCCTCGGACCGCAGCCAGGCTCGGGTGAAGCGGAATTCCTCGGCGGCGATCGGTTCCAGCATCGGACGGAGGAAGTCGAGCACCGCCTGGGCATCGATCGGCTCGGTGGAGCTGATGAAGCCCTCCTTCCGCAGGCCGGCCACCACCCCGTCCGCGTCGCCGCGCAGCGCCAGCGCGGCGATCCGGCCGATCGGCTCGGGGGTGCCCTCCGGCATCCGGGCCACCGCGCCGAAGTCGATCACACCGAGCCGGCCGTCCGGCAGCAGCCGGAAGTTGCCCGGGTGCGGGTCGGCGTGCAGCAGGCCGGCCCGGGGCGGTGCCGACAGGTGCAGGGTGGCCATCAGCCGCCCGGCGGCGTCGCGCTGCTCCTCGGTGCCCTCCCGGATGATGGCGGCCAGCGGCGTCCCCTCGATCCACTCGGTGACCAGCACCCGGGGCGAGGCGGAGAGCACTGCCGGGATGAAGATCTCCGGGTCGTCGGCGTACGCGGCGGCGAAGGCGCGCTGCGACTCGGCCTCCAGCTCGTAGTCGAGCTCCTCGGTGATCCGTTCCCGCAGCTCGACCAGGAGTGGCTTGACGTCCAGGCCCGGTTGGATGGCGCGGAACATCCCGCCCAGCCGGGAGAGCTGCTTGAGGTCGGCGAGGAGTGCGTCGCCCGCGCCCGGGTACTGGATCTTGACTGCCGCGCTCCGGCCCGCGCCGGTCTGCGGGTCCCGCCACACCGCCCGGTGCACCTGGCCGATGCTCGCCGCCGCGGCCGGGGTGTCGTCGAACTCGACGAAACGGTCCCGCCAGTCCGGCCCGAGCTGCTCGGCGAGAACCTTGTGCACGGTCGCCGCGGGCAGCGGCGGCGCGGCCTCCTGGAGCTTGGTCAACGCCTGCCGGTAGGGGGCGGCGATCTCCTCGGGCAGCGCCGCCTCGAAGACCGACAGCGCCTGGCCGAACTTCATCGCACCGCCCTTGAGCTGCCCGAGGACGCTGAACAGCTGCTCCGCCGTGCGTTGCTGGATCTCGGCGGAGATGACGTCGGAGGCGAGCCCGGTGACGCGCTTACCCATGCCGAGGACGGTCCGCCCGGCGAAGCCGAGCGGCAGAGCGGCGAGCTTGGCGGTCCGGGACACGGCCCGGCGCGGGATGTCGGTCACCCGGTCATTGTTACCGACTTCGGGGGGCCGGTGCGGCTCCGAAGCCGGGCTCGGCCTCGGCTTCCCCCCTCAGCGCCGCCGCCCGGAACAGCCGCAGGACGGATGCGGCGGCCAGACCCGACGCCGGAGCCGACCGGCCGCGCCGACCTCCACCGCGCAGCCGAGCGTCTCCGGGCTGCCGCCGTCGAGGTGGGCCAGCGCCTCCGCGACCGCGTACCCGACGGCGGCCAGCAGGGTCGCGGTGCCGCAGACCTGGTCGGCGGGATCCGCCGCGAGCTGGGCGGCGAGCGTCGGCCAGGCCGGGTCCCGGTCGACCCGGTGCAGGTCCAGGCAGTGCAGGCAGGGGCCGACCGGCGGCCGGACCAGCGGCCCGATCACCGGTACGCCCTCGCGCAGGCCGAGCAGCAGGTGCGGTTGGCGGCGCTGGGCGTAACCGGCGGCGAGCAGGGCGGCCGGCCGGTCCGTACCGAGGTGCACCACCAGCTCCACCCGGCTCCGCCGCAGCGGGTGGGTCCGGGTACCCGGGGCGGCGCGGTCGATGGCGGCCCGGACCGCGGTGGCCAGCGGATGCCCGACCTCGGCCGCCGCCAGGCCGGTGCCGACCAGGTCGCCGGGGTGGACCGGGCCGGTGAGCTCGGGCGCCACGTGCCCCACCCCGGCCTGGGCGAGCGCGACGGCGACCGGGGCGCCGAGCCGGCCGGTCCCGGTCACCGCCACCCGGGCCACCCGCCGGCGGCGCAGCACCTGGGCCGGGGTGCCGGGCAGCGCCGGCGCGGCCAGGGCGAGCGCCCCGGCCTCCGCGGCGAGCCGGGTCCGCGCCGGGCCGGCCAGATCGCGGGGGAGCAGGGTGTGCGCGGGTACGACCAGCCCGGCCGCGCGGAGCGTGTCGAGCAGGCCGCGGGCCTGGTCCGGGCGGACCTCGGCGCGGGCCGCGTGGGCCAGGACGCTCCGCTCGCTGCGGCTGCCGTCGAGCAGGTCGAGCAGCCGGGCGGTGCGCGGGTCGGCCACCTCCAGCAGGACCGCGCGGCCCGGTTCCAGGCCGAGCTGCAGGGTGTGCCGGTCCCGCCAGAGGCGGGTCAGCCCGGGCAGCAGCGTGGGGCGGGGGAGTGGCGTCGTACGGCCCATGACGACGAATCGTGATCGCGTCTTCGCTTTCCGTCGATCGTTGTCCACAGGTGCGCGGCTCGCTGTCCAGCGCTGTCCACAGGAATTCGCGGGTTATCCACAACCGGCCGGTAATCCTGTCGTCCAGCTGACAGTGCAGGTCGGGCCGGACATGGGACGGGGGAGGGGTGGCCGCTGGCCATCCCTCCCCCGGAACCCGTACGGGTCAGACCTGCGCCTTGCCCAGGATGCGGTTCACTGTTGTGCCGCACACCGGACACTTGCCCTTGGCCATGTTCATCCCGGTCTTCGAGACCTCGATGTGTCCCTCGAAGTCCCGCTTCTCCTTGCACTTCACGCAGTAACCGTTGTAGGTCTGGGCCTGGTCGGCCACGGTAGCCCCTCCTCGTCTCGTCCGCCGGGCTTGCCGGCCCGGCAGGTCTCCCGGCGGCGGGCCACGCGGGGCGCCGGCGCTGGGTCTATCTCCGCGGTCACCCACGTGACCGCTGGTTGGCGGACCCTACCCAGCTCTGGGCAGTTCCATGTCAGCTGTGCATCGACACTGTGAGGAAGTCGACGTCGAGAGTGTGCATGCCGGAATGGGCGGGATAAGTGAGTTTGCGGGGGACACGCCGGGTGAAGCCGTTCAGACGACCCCTAGCGGGGGTGGAACGCCACCCGGTCGGATGATCACCTACGGTGGGGGTGCACGCGATCGGAGTCGCCGCCTGGCCGCCACGAAGGGTGACCGGGCCCGGCCCGCGTGGTCACCCGCAGTTTTTTTCGGGACTCCCCGCGACCAACCACCACTTTCCGGACGCGCGGCGGAGTGTTGACTCTTGCGGACCCCTGGTCAGTACGCATTAGCTTTCCATCGTGGCAGGAAACCACGGCTGCGCGGCCCGCTGATGGCAGGGGCGCGGAAGCCAGTCGTCGAGGTACGACGCAGTCAGCGTCGGCGACGCACGGTGTCCGCCTACCGCGACGGGGAGCGCGTCGTGGTGCTCATCCCCGACCAGTTCTCCCGGGCCGAGGAGAGCGAGTGGGTCGACCGGATGCTGGCCCGGCTCGCCGCGCGTGAGGGGCGGCTGGCCCGCTCCGACACCGAGCTGCTCGACCGGGCCCTGCGACTGATCAACCTCTACCTCGCCGAACACGGCGGCGAGGCCCTGCCGAGCAGCGTCCGGTGGGTCACCAACCAGAACGGCCGCTGGGGATCCTGCACCCCGGCCGACCGGACCATCCGGATCTCGCACCGCCTCCAGGACATGCCCGACTGGGTGCTCGACTACGTCCTGCTGCACGAGCTGGCGCACCTCATCGTGCCCAGCCACAACAGCGCCTTCTGGGCCCTCGTCGGCCGGTACCCGAAGACCGAGCGGGCCCGCGGTTACCTCGAGGGTGTTGCCGCCGCCTCCGCCGTACCGGTCCCCGGCTGACCCCGCCCTCGCCGGCGCGTCCCGCTCCCGCCCTCGCCGCATGATCGACTCACTGTCGGCGAGATGGCGGCATCAGCCTGGCCCGGGCACCGCCGTTCCGGCGACACGGAGTCGATCATCGCCCGGGCGGCGGGCGGCGCACTAGGGTCGGGGCGTGGCCCGACGTGTGGTGGTGGCGTTGCTCGGCCCGGTGGCCTGGTCGCCGCCGGGGATCGATCTGGTGGACTGGCGTACCGCGCTGGCCGAGGACGTGGTCGACCTGCTCGCCACGCTCAGCGAGGTGGAGACCGCGGTGGCGGTGACGCCGTCGGACCGGTGGCTCGCCGAGGCGGTGGTCTGGCCGGGCACCACGATCCACGAGGTCGCGGAGCTCACCGTCAACGCCGCGCTGGCCGCCCTGACCGGCTACGACCAGGCAGCTGTGGTCGCGGCCGACGCCCCTGACCTGCCCGGGCTGACCCTGGGCAAGCTGCTCCGGCCGCTGACCAGCCGGCCCGTCGCGGTCGCCCCGGTCGAGGGGCCCGGTCCCGGGCTGCTCGGCGTGGCCGCCCGGCTGCCTGTACCCGGTTGGCTGCCGCCGCTGGACCTGGACACCGCGCTCCCCACGGACGTACGCCGGGCGGCGCCGGAACCGGCCGACGTGGCGGTCAGCCCCGGTTGGCGGCGGCTGCGCGGCCCGGCCGACCTGGCCGCCCTCGACGCCGCGGTCGAGGGCTGGGAGGCGACCCGCGCCCTGCTCTCCGCCCCCGCCCCCTGACCCCCGCCGCCCTCGTCCCCGCGATCATGCACTTGCGGCCCCTGTTCTGCCGCTTTCGCCCCTTGTGCCGGGGCGGAAAGTGCAAGATCGGCGGGGCTCAGGGGGTGAGGACGGCGAAGGCCGGGTCCGCGGTTTGTGCGGACCCGGCCTTCGGTGGGCGTCAGGGCTTGTCGGTGTCGTCCGGGCCGGGCTGTGCGCCGCCGCCGGGCGCCTGCTCCTCCGGGCCGCCGGGCGCGCTGAAGTCGAAGCTGGCCAGCTCGTCATCAAGGTCCTCCCGGGCGGTGGCGAAGGCCACCGGGTCGGCGAAGTCCTCGTCCGAGGGGAGCAGGTCGGGGTGACCCCAGACCGCGTCCCGGCCAGCGATGCCCCGGTGCTCGGTCAGCGCCGCCCAGAGCGCGGACGCCTCGCGCAGCCGGCGCGGCCGCAGCTCCAGCCCGACCAGGGCGGCGAAGGTCTGCTCGGCGGGACCGCCGGCCGCCCGACGTCGGCGGAACGCCTCGCCGAGGCGTACCACGTTGGGCAGCCGCTCACCGGCGGCGTTGTCCACCACGTGGCAGACCCAGCCCTCGACCAGCGCGAGGACCGTCTCCAGCCGGGCCAGCGACGCCTTCTGCGCCGGGGTGTCCTCCGGGGTGAAGATCCCCTCCAGGGCGATCGCCTGCATCGACTCCGGGTCGGTCGGGTCGACCCGGCCCATCGCCTCCTCGATCGCCTCCCGGTTGACCCGGATGCCCGAGGCGTAGTTCTCCACCGCGGTCAGCACGTGCCCGCGCAGCCACGGGACGTGCTCGAACAGCCGCTGGTGGGCGGCCTCGCGCAGGGCCACGTAGAGGCGTACCTCGTCCTCCGGCAGCTCCAGACCCTGGCCGTACGCCCGGATGTTGGCCGGGACGAGCGCGGCGGTGCCGGCCGGGCCCAACGGCAGGCCGATGTCGCCGGCGGAGAGCACCTCCGCGGCGAGCTGGCCGAGCGCCTGGCCGAGCTGGCCGCCGAAGAGCGCCCCGCCCAGGGTGGCCACCATCGACTGCATCGGGCCGAGCTGGGCGCGCGCCTCCGGCGGCACCAGGTCGCCCATCGCGCCGACCATCCGGCTGGCCACCGGGTCGCAGAGCTTGCGCCAGACGTCCAGCGTCTTGTAGATCCACTCGTTCCGGTTCCAGGCCACCGAGGTGCGGATTCCGGTGGGCCAGGCCGACGCCGGCTCCAGCCAGAGGTCGGCCAGGCGCAGCGCCTCCTCCACCGCGTGCCGCTCGTACGGCGACGCTGCGGGGTCGCCGGTGGCGGCGAGCTGGCTGGCGGCCACCTGCCGGGCCAGGTCCCAGTTCACCGGCCCGCTGCCCGGCGCGGAGAGCAGGTGCTGCAACTGCGACATGAACTGCTGCATCTGCGCGGGATCGTTGGGGTCTGGTGGTTGCCCACCCGGGAGCGCGAAACCGAACGGAATATCAGGCACGGGGTCTACGGTACGCGCGCCGCGCCCCAGGTCGCCGCCGCTGGCGTTGCGCTGAGGGCGAAGTCGGCGTCGGCCCGCCGGGGCGGCCGCCCGTGGTCGGTACGCTCTGCCGCATGAGACGTCGTGGCGTGACCGTCCTCCTCGGTGCTCTGCTCACCACCCTGCTCAGCATCGGCGTGCTCGGCGCGCCCCTCCCGTACGTGGTGCTCGGCCCCGGGCCGACGGTGAACACCCTCGGCACCTCGGACGGCAAGGAGGTCATCCAGGTCACCGGACGGGCGACGTCCACCTCCGCCGGGCAGCTCCGGATGACCACGGTCGGGGTGCAGCCCACCGTCAAGTTGCGCGGGGCGTTGGCCGGCTGGTTCTCCAAGGACGAGGCGGTGGTGCCGCGCGAGCTGGTCTACCCGCCGGGCGAGAGCCAGGAGGAGGTGGAGAAGCGCAACGCCGAGGACTTCCAGCACTCGCAGACCAGCGCCGAGACCGCCGCGCTGGTCGAGCTCGGGTACCCGGTCCAGGTGGTGGCCCGGGAGGTGGCCGCGGACGGCCCGGCCAGCGGCGTGCTCAAGGCCGGCGACGTCATCACCGCCGTCGACGGCACCACCGTGACCACCGCGACCAAGCTGGTCGAACTGGTCCGGGCCAAGCCGGCCGGCACCGCGCTGAAGATCGGCTACACCCGGGACGGGGTGCCGGGCACGGCCACCGTGACCAGCCGCGAGCAGGACGGCCGGCCGCGGATCGGGCTGGTGCCGGAGCAGCGGCAGCCGCACCCCTTCACCCTGAAGATCGACCTGAACAACATCGGTGGCCCGAGCGCCGGGCTGATGTTCGCCCTCGGCATCGTCGACAAGGTCGAACCGGCCGACCTGACCGGCGGGAAGGTCATCGCCGGTACCGGCACCATCGACGATGAGGGCCGGGTCGGCCCGATCGGCGGGATCGCCCAGAAGCTGGTCGGGGCGAAGAAGGCCGGGGCCAAGGTCTTCCTGGTGCCGGCGGACAACTGCGCCGAGGCGGTCCGCAATCCGCAGCCGGACCTGCCGCTGCTCAGGGTCGGCTCGCTGGACGAGGCACTGACCGCGATGGAGACGCTGCGCGCCGGGGGACAGCCGACGCGCTGCTGACCCGGCGGCCGCCGACGGCCGGCGTGGCGAGACGGCGTGACCTTGCCCCGCCGCGTTTCAGAAACACCCCGTACTCTGGGTGCCTGCCCGGAGCCGATCACATCGAGCGTGCGGAGCCAACAGTGGTCATGCGTAGCAGTCCCCTGCCGAGGATGAGCCGGCGCGGACGCGTCACCATCGCTGTCCTGGTCGGGGTGTTCGTGCTCTTCACCCTGCTCGGCTGGGGTGTCCAGGCGTGGACGGACTGGCTCTGGTTCGAGGAGGTCCGTTATACCCCGGTCTTCACCGGGGTGCTGGTCACCCGGCTGCTGCTCTTCCTCGCCGTCGGCCTCGGCATGGCCGCCTTCGTCGGCGTCAACCTGTGGCTGGCCTACCGGCTGCGGCCGGCGCTGCGGCCGCACTCGCTGGAGCAGGCCACCCTCGAGCGCTACCGGATGCTGCTCGGCCCCCGGATCGGCACCTGGATCAGCCTGACCGCGGCGGTGCTCGGGCTCTTCGCCGGGCTCTCCGGGCAGAGCCGGTGGAACCAGTGGCTGCTCTTCCGCAACGGCGGCGACTTCGGGGTGAAGGACCCGGAGTTCGGCATCGACGTCGGTTTCTACGTCTTCCAGCTGCCGTTCTGGCGCTACCTGCTCGGGGTCGGCTTCACCGCGGTGGTGCTCGCCCTGCTCGGCGCGCTGGCGGTGCACTACATCTTCGGCGGGGTGCGGCTGCAGGGCGTCGGCGACCGGATGACCAACGCCGCCCGGGCCCACCTGAGCACGCTGGTCGCCGTCTTCGTCCTGCTCAAGGCGATCGCGTACGTGCTGGACCGGCGGGCGATGCTGCTGGAGTACAACGAGGGGGCGAAGCTCTACGGCGCCGGCTACGCCGACATCAACGCGCTGCTGCCGGCCAAGGAGATCCTGGCCTACATCTCGATCGTGGTGGCGATCGCCATCATCGTCTTCTCCAACGCGGTCATGCGGAACCTGGTCTGGCCGGGCATCGCGCTGGCCCTGCTCGGCGTCTCCGCCGTCGCGATCGGCGGCATCTACCCGTGGGCGGTGCAGACCTTCGAGGTCAAGCCGAGCGCCCGGGACAAGGAAGCGCCGTACATCACCCGCAGCATCGAGGCGACCAGGGCGGCGTTCGGCCTGGGCGGCACGAAGGCCACCGAGTACGAGGCGAACAACCTCGTCCCGCCGGGGAGCCTGGCCACCGACACCTCGGTCGTGCCGAACGTCCGGCTGCTCGACCCGCAGCTGGTCTCCGAGACGTACACCCAGCTCCAGCAGGTCCGGGGCTTCTACGACTTCGGTCCGAAGCTGGACATCGACCGGTACTCGGTGGCGAACAAGACCTCCGACTACGTGGTCGGCGTCCGCGAGATCAACTACGGCGAGCTGCCCAACAACAACTGGATCAACCGGCACACCGTCTACACCCACGGGTACGGGCTGGTCGGGGCGCCGGCCAACCAGGTGGTCTGCGGCGGTCAGCCGTTCTTCGTCTCCGGCTTCCTCGGCGGTGGGAAGTCGCAGGAGGCCTGCGCCTCGACGAACGAGGAGATCCCGACCACCCAGCCGCGGATCTACTACGGCGAGCGGATGTCGGCCGACGACTACGCGATCGTCGGGCAGACCGACAAGGACCGCAACGCCGAGTTCGACCGCCCCAGCTCCAGCGGCAGCGGCGAGCAGTACTACACCTACGCCGGCGAGGGCGGCGTCGAGATCGGCTCGTTCACCCGCCGGCTGCTCTACTCGATCAAGGAGCAGGAGTCGAACTTCCTGCTCTCCGACGCCATCAACGACGACTCCCGGCTGCTGTACGTGCGCAACCCGCGGGACCGGGTGGAGAAGGTCGCGCCGTTCCTCACCCTGGACGGCGACCCGTACCCGGCGGTGGTCGACGGCCGGGTCCAGTGGATCATCGACGGCTACACCACGGCGGCGACCTACCCGTACGCCGAGCGGGTCAACCTCCAGCAGGAGACCACCGACGAGCTGACCAACCGGGGCACCTTCCAGCTGGCCCGGGAGAACGTCAACTACATGCGCAACTCGGTGAAGGCCACCGTCGACGCGTACGACGGCACGGTTCGGCTCTACGAGTTCGACGAGAGCGACCCGGTGCTCAAGGCGTGGAACAAGGCGTTCGGCGGCGACCTGGTGCTGCCGAAGAGCGCCATCCCGGCCGACCTGGCCGAGCACTTCCGCTACCCGGCCGACATGTTCAAGGTGCAGCGCAACCTGCTCACCAAGTTCCACGTGACCGACCCCGGTGACTTCTACTCCGGCCAGGACTTCTGGCAGGTCCCGAACGTGCCGGACGCGCCGGACAGCGGGCAGAAACAGCCGCCGTACTACCTCTTCACCCAGTTCCCCGGCCAGGAGGCGGCGCGCTTCCAGCTGACCGCGGCGGTCACCCCGAACGGGCGGCAGAACCTGGCCGCGCTGATCTCCGGGTCGTACGTCGACGGGCAACCGAAGCTGGAGGTGCTGGAGCTGCCGGACCAGACCCGGATCTCCGGTCCGGTCCAGGTGCACCAGCAGATGACCAACAACGCGGACATCCGACGGGAGCTCAATTTCCTCTCCTCGAACCAGGCCCAGGTGCAGTACGGCAACCTGCTGTCGCTGCCGTTCGGCGACGGGATGCTCTACGTCGAGCCGGTCTACGTGAAGAGCAGCAACCAGGACGCGTACCCGCTGCTGCAGAAGGTGCTGCTGTCGTACGGCGACGGGGGCTCGTACGTGGTGCTGGCCAACAACCTGACCGACGGCATCAAGCAGCTCGTCGAGCAGGGCAAGCGGGCCGCCCAGGGCACTCCACCCCCGCCCGGTGGCACCCCACCCCCACCCGGTGGCACGCCACCGCCGCCCGGTGGCACCCCACCCCCGCCCGGTGGCACGCCACCGCCGCTGACCGGTGAGCTGGCCGCCGCCGCGGACCGGGTGCAGTTGGCGATCGCCGAGGTCAAGGCCGCGCAGACCTCCGGCGACTTCGAACGGTACGGCCAGGCGCTCAAGGCCCTGGACGAGGCGATGACCGCGTTCCAGCAGGCGCAGGAGGCCGCCTCGCCGGGCTCGGCGCCCAGCGGCAGCCCGGCCCCCTCGCCCGGCGGCTGACCGGCCCCGGGGCGATCCTTCACGGGAGCCCGCGATCCGGGGGGACGGGTCGCGGGCTCCGTCGCTTTTCCGACCGGATGCCCGCAACCCGGCGGCTCCGTCCACCGCCACGCGGTGGCGGGCGACCACGGCGGGGCCCAGGATCTCGTGCAGGAGGCGTACGCCCGGGCCTGGCGACAGTGGGGGAAGCTGGCCAGCCACCCGGCGCCGGAGGCGTGGCTGTGGCTGGTGGTCAGCCGCCGGGTGCCGGATGTCGCGTGAACTGGACCGCTTCTACCGGTCGCTGGCCGAGGACACCGACCCGCGTGGCCTGGTCCCGCCGGACCAGGTGCGCCAACAGCATCACCATCTACCGGGCGGGCCGAACGGACGACGTGCTGGCCGCGCTGCGGCAGGCGGTGGCGTCGGGGACGTCGTGACCGTGCTCTGGGAGCGGGGCTGGGAGAGCGGCTCCAGCCCCCGGGCGCAGGTCGACGCGGACAGCCGTGCGGCGGCGGAGGCCGTGCGGGACTGGTGGGACTGACGGGAACCGGGCCCGTTTTGCGGGCCGGGGGGTCCGTGCGCTACGGTTACCAAGTCGACGCGGGGTGGAGCAGCTCGGTAGCTCGCTGGGCTCATAACCCAGAGGTCGCAGGTTCAAATCCTGTCCCCGCTACGAATGAACGGCCCCGAGGATCTGATCCTCGGGGCCGTTTCGTTGTCCCCGCCGATCGGCCGGTTCGCCGGCCGTTGCGAAGCGACCGGCCGGCGCCCGGTTGGGCCGGCCCGACCGCCCGCCGATTGCGTTCGCAGGCCCGCTGAGCTGCCCGTTCGGTCGATCGGGCGACCCGGCTGATCTTTGCCGGCAGGATGCGATAGGCTTATGGAGTCGACGCGGGGTGGAGCAGCTCGGTAGCTCGCTGGGCTCATAACCCAGAGGTCGCAGGTTCAAATCCTGTCCCCG
>NZ_JBNCLC010000018.1:73189-120178 GCF_049844475.1 Micromonospora sp. DT47
CGCTACTTGTCGACGAGAGGCCCCGGAGTTCGCTCCGGGGCCTCTCGCCGTTTCCGGCCCGTCCGGAGGGACGGGCGATCGTCGTATCCGGCGGGCCGGGGTTGCCCCGTTCGGCCAGGATGAGGGCATGTCTTCTTGGAACAGGTGGTGGGGCCGGCTGAGCGCGGTCCTCGGTGCGGTCGTGCTCTCGGTCTTTGTACCGGTCGCGGCCTGGGCGTCCACGGGTACGGGCGAGCTGGTGGTGGAGGCGGCCCGACGGCGGTCCCGGGGCGGCGGCTTCGGTTTCCTCGGCCTGCTCTGCTGCCTCGGGGTGGTCGTCGTCGTCGTCCTGCTGGTGCTGCGGCTGATGCGCAACCGCCGCGGCGGTCCGCCGCGCTGACCGACGCCGTGCCGCCCGGCTGCTGGCCGGGCGGCACGGCCGGTGCCGTCGCGGCCAGGGCGTCGGCCTGGGCGGCGGGTACGAGCGGTCGGCGGGGCGCCCGGGGCGGAGTCAGCGGGCCAGCGCCGCCTGCGCCTGGGCCATGAACAACGAGGTGGTCGCCCGCGCGCCGGCGCGGCCGGAGCGGATGTTCCGGGCCGACGCGGCGAGCAGCGCACGGACCTGGCCGTGCCCCTTCGGCGGCGGCGCGGGCGCCGGACCGACCTGCTCGCCGAGCGACTCGCCGAGGGCGGCGACGCGGGCGACGACCGGATCGTCGAGGGTCTGGGTGACGGCTCGCCGTACGATCCGGCTGGCCGGGAGCCCCCGCTCGGTGCCGAGGATCCGGCCCGCCTCGCCGTTGGTGGTCAGAAAGTTGATCACGTCGGCCACCACGCCCGGGTACCGGGTGCCGTGGAAGCCGGCCCAGTACATCGCGGCCCGGTCCCACTGCGCGGCCGGCGGGCCGGGGAAGCCGGTCAGGGCCAGTTCGTCGTCGGTGTACCGCTGCAGCTCGGGGAGCTGGTGCGACCAGGCGAACGAGGCGGCGGTGTGGCCGGTGACCACCAGCTGCCGGGTCACGTCGCCACCGTCGGCCCGGTCGACCAAAGCGGCGGCCGGGGTGGCCCGGTCGGTCCTGGCCCGCTGCCAGGTCTCGAACCAGTCGAGCAGCGCCCCGGAGCCGAAGCCCAGCTGTCGCCCCTGGTAGAACTTGCCGCCCTGCCCGCGCAGCCAGAGCCAGAGGGCGCGCTGGTCCCCGGACGGGTCCATCGTGCCGGCGACCCGGCCGACGCTGGCCCGGGTCACCCGCGCCGCCCAGTCGAGGTAGTCGGCCCAGGGCATCCCGGTCGTCGGCGCGGGCACGTCGAGGCGGCGCAGCAGGTCCTTGTTGTAGACCACAGCGGCGTGGGTCTGCGCCGCGGCGACGCCGTGGGTGCGGCCGTCCAGTTTGCCGTAGTCGGCCAGTCCGGTCGGCAGGCTGCTCAGTTCGAGCCGGCCGTCGGCGACGTACCCGCTGAGGTCGAGCGTGATGCCGCGCTGCGCGTACTCGGCCAGCACGGAGTCGTCGAGCTGGAACAGGTCCGGCACGTTGCCGCCAGCGGCCTGGGTGCCGAGCCGGTCGTAGTAGCCGCCCTGCGCCTGCCAGGTGACCCGGAAGGTCACCCGGGGATTGCGCGTGGAGTAGAGCCGCAGCGCCCGCTCGGTGGCCTGCGCCCGGCCGGTGCTACCCCACCAGAAGACGGACAGCTCGATCGGGCCCTCGCGGGTCGGTGTCGCCTGCTCCTCGCTGCATCCGGTGAGCCCGCCGGCGGCGAGCACCGGCACGCCCAGCAGCGCGCCGAGCAGCCGGCGCCGGGCCGGGTCGGCGGGCCGGGGCAGCGGGGGACGGGCGGCGGGCAAGGGGCGCTCCAGGGGACACAGCGGGTGACGGCCGGACCATTCACGCAGGCGACGCGGCCGGGTGTCAACGCCTGTCGGTCACCACGGGGCGGGACCCGGCGTCTGAGCTGGCAGCGATTGACGTCGCTGGTGCTCGACCGGTGGCGGCAACTCCTGGGACATCAGATCCGGCTGGACCGACGCCGACCCGGCCAGCACCGACCCGGGCCTGATCACCGGCCCGCGTACCCCCTGGGGGCGATCCGGTCCTCGGCCTTCCTGCGACCCGCGGCCGGGACCGACCTCGGCGCCCGGACCTGACCGCACCCACGGCGGACGGCGGGACGCACGGGTGGCCCCGCCGGGCGTCCCCACGCCGCGTGGTGTACTAGCGCGCGTGGAACTTCTGCACTCGGGCAAGGTCCGGGACGTGTACGCCGACGGCGACGACCTGATCCTCGTCGCATCGGACCGCATCTCCGTCTACGACGTGGTGCTGCCGACCCCGATCCCGGACAAGGGCCGGCTGCTCACGGCCCTGTCGCTCTGGTGGTTCGAGCAGCTCGCCGACTTGGTGCCGAACCACGTCATCTCGGCCACCGACGTGCCGGCCGAGTTCGTCGGCCGGGCCATCCGGTGCCGCCGGCTCGACATGGTGCCGGTCGAGTGCGTCGCCCGGGGCTACCTGACCGGCGGCGGGCTCAAGGAGTACCAGCGCACCGGCGCGGTCTCCGGTGTGCAGCTGCCGCGCGGCCTGGTCGAGGCGTCGATCCTGCCCGAGCCGATCTTCACCCCGTCCACCAAGGCGCCGGTGGGCGAGCACGACGAGCCGATCACCTACGCCGACGTGGTGGACAAGGTCGGCGCCGAGACCGCCGAACGGCTGCGGCAGATCACCATCGACGTCTACCGGCGCGGCGCCGAACTCGCCGCCGACCGGGGCATCCTGGTCGCCGACACCAAGATCGAGCTGGGTTGGGCGCCGGACGGCACCCTGGTCCTCGGCGACGAGGTGCTCACCTCGGACTCGTCGCGGTACTGGCCGGCCGAGTCGTACCAGCCGGGCCGCACCCAGTTCTCCTACGACAAGCAGTACGTCCGGGACTGGGCGACCGGCAGCGGCTGGGACAAGCAGGCCCCTGCACCCGAGGTGCCGGCCGAGGTGGTCGAGGCGACCCGGGCCCGCTACGTCGACGTCTACGAGAAGCTCACCGGCAACCGCTGGGACTGAGCGGCCGCTGTCCGTGGCCCTCCCCGGTCGGCCTGGACCGGCCGGGGAGGCACCTCAGTTCCCGCCGAGCGCGGCCTTCGGCTCGACCCGGTACGACCGGTCCTCCGCCTGCTTGCCGAGGACGCCGCCGCCCGGGGTCTCGGCCCCCCGCCCGCGCCCGTGGTCGGTCACCCGGCCGACGGCGGGCGGGTCGGCGATCCCGTCAGTCGACCCAGTCGAGGGTGCGCTGCACGGCCTTGCGCCAGTGGCGCAGTTCCCGTTCCCGACGCGCCGGATCCATCCGCGACGACCACTGCGCGTCCGAGCGCCACTGCTCCCGCAGGGTGTCCAGGTCCGGCCAAAAGCCGACCGCCAGGCCGGCGGCGTACGCCGCGCCCAGGCAGGTGGTCTCGGTGATCCGGGAGCGGACCACCGGCACGTCGAGCACGTCGGCGAGGAACTGCATCAGCAGTCCGTTCGCGGTCATCCCGCCGTCCACCCGCAGCCGGCGCAGCGCCACGTCGGAGTCGGAGTTCATCGCGTCGACCACCTCGCGGGTCTGCCAGGCCGACGCCTCCAGCACCGCCCGGGCCAGGTGCCCCTTGGTGATGTAGCCGGTCAGCCCGGCGATCACCCCCCGCGCGTCGCTGCGCCAGTGCGGGGCGAAGAGCCCGGAGAACGCCGGTACGACGTAGCAGCCGCCGTTGTCCTCGACCGTGGCGGCCAGCTCCTCCACCTCGGGCGCGGTGGAGATCAGCCCGAGGTTGTCCCGCAGCCACTGCACCAGCGAACCGGTGACCGCGATCGCCCCCTCCAGCGCGTACACGGCGGGCTGGCCGTCGATCCGGTAGCCGACCGTGGTCAGCAGGCCGTGCCGGGAGACGACCGGGCCGGCGCCGGTGTTGAGCAGCAGGAAGCTGCCGGTGCCGTAGGTGCACTTCGCCTCGCCGGGACGGAAGCAGGTCTGTCCGAAGAGGGCGGCCTGCTGGTCGCCGAGGGCGCTGGCCACCGGCACCCCGGCGAGCACCCCGCCGGCGGTGCCGTACACCTCCGCCGAGGAGCGGATTTCCGGCAGCATCGCCGCCGGCACGCCCATCGCGTCGAGCAGTTCGGAGTCCCAGTCGAGGGTCTCCAGGTCCATCAGCATGGTCCGGCTGGCATTGGTCACGTCGGTGACGTGCCGGCCGGTCAGCTTCCAGATCAGCCAGCTGTCCATGGTGCCGAAGAGCACCTCGCCCCGCTCGGCGCGCGCCCGCAGCCCCTCGACGTGGTCGAGCAGCCAGCGCAGCTTCGGCCCGGCGAAGTAGGTGGCCAGGGTCAGGCCGGTCCGGGCGCGCAGCCGCTCCTCGCCGTACCGCTCGTCCAGCTCGCGCAGCAGCGGACCAGTGCGGGTGTCCTGCCAGACGATCGCGTTGGCCACCGGACGGCCGGTGGCCCGGTCCCAGACCAGGGTGGTCTCCCGCTGGTTGGTGATGCCGACCGCGGCCAGCCCCTCCGGGCCGGTGCCGGCCGCGTCCAGCGCGTCGCGGACCACCTGCTGGACGTTGTCCCAGATCTCCTCGGCGTCGTGCTCCACCCAGCCCGGCTGGGGGAAGATCTGCCGGTGCTCGCGCTGCGCCACGGAGACGATCTCCCCGGCCCGGTCGAAGACGATGCACCGCGACGAGGTGGTGCCCTGATCGATGGCGGCGACGTACTCTCCGGTCATGGCGGCACCGTACCGGGCCGGGGTGCGGCCCGAGAACCGGTGCGCGTCCGTACGATCGGCGCCGTGCGTGACATCGCCGTGTTCAGCGGAACCGCCCACCCCGAGCTCGCCGCCGAGATCTGCGCCCACCTGGGCGTCCCGCTGCACCCGGTGCGGGTCTCCCGGTTCGCCAACGACTGCCTGGAGGTGCAGCTCCAGGCGAATTGCCGGGAGCGGGACGTCTTCCTGATCCAGCCGTTGGTGCCGCCGGTGCAGGAGCACCTGGTCGAGCTGCTGTTGATGATCGACGCGGCCCGGGGTGCGTCGGCCGGGCGGATCACCGTGGTGCTGCCGCACTACGCGTACGCCCGGTCGGACAAGAAGGACGCGCCGCGGATCTCCATCGGTGGTCGGCTCGTCGCCGACCTGCTCACCTCGGCCGGCGCCCACCGGGTGCTCGCGATGACGCTGCACTCGCCGCAGGTGCACGGCTTCTTCAGCGTCCCGGTGGACCACCTGCACGCGCTGCGCGAGCTGGCCGCCCACTTCACGGGGTACGACCTGGGCAACGCGGTGGTGGTCTCGCCGGACCTGGGCAACGCCAAGGAGGCGGCCGCGTTCGCCCGGATGCTCGGCACCCCGGTGGCCGCCGGGGCGAAGCAGCGGTTCAGCGACGACCGGGTCACGATCAGCACGGTGATCGGTGACGTCGCCGACCGGGACGTGATCGTGCTCGACGACGAGGTCGCCAAGGGCAGCACGGTGATCGAGTTGATGGCGCACCTGCGCGAGCGGAAGGTGCGCTCGATCCGGCTGGCCTGCACGCACGGGCTCTTCTCCAGCGGCGCGCTCGACCGGCTCAGCGCCGAGGAGGGGGTGCTGGAGATCGTCTGCACCAACACGGTGCCGATTCCGGCGGAAAAGCGGGTGCCGAAGCTGGAGGTGCTCTCGGTGGCGCCCGCGCTGGCCGAGGCGATGCGCCGGATCCACAACGGCGAGTCGGTCAGCGCGCTCTTCGGCTGAACCGGCCGGTCGGGCCCGGGCGGTTCAGCCGACCGCCGCGCTGATCCGGACCGTGGTGCCGGCGGCGCCGCTCTCGACCTCCATCGCGTCGCTGACTTCCCGGGCCAGCCAGAGCCCCCAGCCGCCGGCGGTGTCCGGGGCCGGCCGGCTGCGGTCGCCCAGCCGCCGCGTGCTGATGCCATGGCCGTGGTCGGAGACCTCGCAGACCAGTTCGCCGGGGCGGCGCCAGAGTCGCAGCCAGCCCTGGCCGCCGCCGTGCCGGACGGCGTTGGTGATCAGCTCGTTGACCGCCAGCACGAAGTCGTCCAGCCGCTGGCCGCCCAGACCGGCCGAGTGCGCGCAGGAGCTGACCACGTGCCGCAGCTCGGTCACCCGTGCCTGGTCGAAGGCCTCGGCGATGATGGGGGAAGGTTCGATGGGCGCAACCGTACGCGGTGTGGGCAGTTCTGCGTTCGTCATGGCCCTGTCCCGACAGCGGGTCTCGGAGTTATTCGCGCCATTCCCACCGTACGTCAGGGTTCTCAGCGATGCAGCAGTCGGCCCCTCCGGTGGGCGGGGCGACTGTGGCATCGTGACGGCCATGCCGTCGTCGCCGGGTGGGTTCGAGGTGCCGCTCTGGCGGTCCATCGCCGTCTTCCGGTTCGCCTCCCTGGCGTACGTCTGCGTGCTGGTGGTCCGCGACGCCGACCGATATGCGCACCCGGTCGCCGCAGGCGTCGTCCTGCTGGTGATGCTGGCCTGGTCCGGGGTGACCGCGGTCCGCTACGCCCGCCCGGCGAACCGGGGCTGGCCGCTGCTCCTGGCCGACCTCGGCGTCGTGCTGGCGATCCTGGCCGCGACGCCGTGGGTGGTCGGCCGCCAGGCGCTCGCCGCGGGCGTGCCGACCCTGGCCGTGGCCTGGCTGGCCGGGCCGGTGCTGGCCTGGGCGGTCTCCGGTGGCCGGCGGCGCGGTGCGGTGGCCGCCCTGCTGCTCGGCGGGGCGGACCTGGCCAGCCGGGGGCGGATCGGCCCGTCCTCGCTCACCGGGGTGATCCTGCTGCTGCTCGCGGGGGTGGTGGTCGGGCACGTCGCGCGGCTCGCGGTGACCGCCGAGGAGCGGCTGCAGCGCGCGGTCGAGCTGGAGGCGGCGACCCGGGAGCGGGAACGTCTCGCCCGCGGCATCCACGACTCGGTGCTCCAGGTGCTGGCGCTGGTGCAGCGGCGCGGCGCCCACCTCGACGGAGAGGCCGGCGAGCTGGCCCGGCTCGCCGGCGAGCAGGAGGCGGCGCTGCGCGCGCTGATCTCCGGGGGCGACCCGGCGCCCCCGGCCGCCACGGCCGGCGACACCCTGGACCTGCGCGCCCTGCTCGGCCGGCACGCCTCGGCGGCGGTCCAGGTCTCCGCGCCGGCCACCCCGGTCCCGCTGCCCGCGACGACGGCCCGGGAGCTGGCCGCGGCGGTCGCGGCGGCGCTGGACAACGTGGACCGGCACGCCGACGGGCGGGCCTGGGTGCTGGTCGAGGACGAGGGGGAGACGGTGACCGTGTCGGTACGCGACGCCGGCCCGGGCATCCCCGACGGGCGGCTGGCCGAGGCCGTCCGGCAGGGGCGGCTCGGCATGGCCCAGTCCATCCGCGGCCGGATCACCGACCTCGGCGGCGAGGTACGGGTCCTCTCCGCGCCCCGGGAGGGCACCGAGATCGAGCTGGTGGTGTCGCGGTTCCGGGCCGGTGGGCGGGGGACCGCGCGGTGAACGCGAGGAGAAACCGGTGATCCGGGTGATGGTGGTGGACGACCACCCGATGTGGCGCGAGGGGGTGGCCCGGGACCTCACCGAGGCCGGTCACCTCGTCGTCGCCACCAGCGGCGAGGGACGCCAGGCGGTCCGGGTGGCCGCCGCCGCCCGGCCCGACGTGGTGGTGCTGGACCTCCAGCTGCCGGACGTCTCCGGGGTGGAGGTGATCCGCGGCCTGCGCGCGGCGCTGCCCGAGGTCCGGGTGCTGATGCTCTCGGCCAGCGGCGAGCAGCAGAGCGTGCTGGACGCGGTGAAGGCCGGGGCCACCGGCTACCTGGTGAAGTCGGCCGCGCCGGCGGAGTTCCTGGACGCGGTCCGGCGGACCGCCGCCGGGGAGGCGGTCTTCACGCCGGGCCTGGCCGGGCTGCTCCTCGGCGAGTACCGGCGGCTGGCCGCCGCCGGACCGGACGACGCCGCGCGGGGCGCCCGGCACGACGCGGCACCCCGGCTCACCGATCGGGAGACCGAGGTGCTGCGTCTGGTGGCGAAGGGGATGTCCTACCGGCAGATCGCCGAGCGGCTCGGGCTGTCCCACCGCACGGTGCAGAACCACGTGCAGAACACGCTGGGCAAGCTCCAGCTGCACAACCGGGTCGAGCTGACCCGCTACGCGATCGAGCGCGGCCTGGACGACTGAGCCGCCAGCGGGGTCAGTGCGACTCCGGCGGCCGGGTCTCGTGGATGGCCAGCTCCTCCGCGGTCGCGCCACCGCCGGCCGCGCCCGCGTCGTACGCCACGTTGTCGGTCTCCTGGTCGGTGTGCGCGCCCTCGTCCGGTTCCACCAGCCGGCCCACCTGGGCGTCGGCCACGCTGCCGAGCTGGCCGTGGTCGTAGAGCGAGACCGGGGAGTGCGGGTCCGAGGTGGGACCCGGGTCGATCACGTCGGCGTCGAGCTGCGCCTGCGCGGCGGCCTCGTCGCTGTCCGCCTCGGCGGCGATGTCCGGGTCGACCGGGCCGGCCAGCGGGTCGTCGGCGGCCCGCTCGTACTGCTCGCGCCCGAGCTTGTAGTCCAGCGACTCGCCGGCGAGCTGCTCTTCGGCGGTGGTCCCGAAGCGGTCCACGGCCACCGGCGTCCGGTCGCCGGGCAGCTGGGCCGGATCCGGGCCGTCCGCCTCGCGGCCGGTCAGGACGTCGTCGTTGGCGCTCGAGTCGTCGTCGGCGGTGTCGGGCAGGCCGTTCGCCTCCGGGTCGGACACGGGGGTCGGGTACTCGTCGTCGCGCATGGCTGATCACTACCCACTGCCGTGCCCGGGGTAACCGGCGGCGGGGGCCGCGATCGGGACGAAACGGGATGAGTCAGCCCTGGTACGCGGCTTCGTCCTCGGCGTGCAGCACGCACCAGACCACCTTGCCGTCCGGGACGACGGTGCTGCCCCAGCGACGGGCCACCGTGTCGATCAGCAGCAGGCCGCGGCCGCCGGTCGAGGTGAGCGGGGCCAGCCCGGCGTACGCCGGCTGCCGCCGGGAGTGGTCCCGGACCGCGATGTGCAGGGAGTCGTCCCGGGGGGCGAGCCGGACCGTCATCGGGGTCAGCGCGTGCGCCACCACGTTGTTGACCATCTCGGTCACCGCGATGCAGCCGGGCTCGGTCAGCTCCGGCAGGCCCCAGCGGGCGCACCCGTCGGCCACCATCTCGCGGGCCTGCCGGGCCGCGCCCATGGTGGGCGTGAGGTCCGCGGCGAGCACGGCGGCCATCGGCGTACGGGCCAGCGCCGCGGTCGCCTCATCCGGGGTGGCCCAGATCGACAGCTGCGCGGCGGCGGCGCCGGTGACCGTGCGGGCCGGATCGACCACCAGCAGGTCGGCGGCGGGCCAGTCGGCGACGGTGTACCGCACCTCGGCCAGCAGCCGGCCGGCCGTGGCGCCGCTGGAGCGCAGCCGGGCCAGGTCGACCACGATCGGGCCGGGCCGGTCGCAGAGCCGGGCGAGCAGGGCGTCGCGCACCCGGTCGACGGCGGCGGGTTCGAGCACCCCGCTCAACCGGACGACGGCGGAGGACTCGTCCGCCTCCACCAGGCACTGCACGTCCATCGGCATGATCGTCCCATTGTGCACGCCGGGCGCGGAGCGCGCATCCGGCCGCTCGGCCCGGCTCATCGGCGTTCCGTCCGTGATCGTCGGGTCATCGCGGCCACCGTTCCCACGGCCGTTCCGGCGGCGGCCAGCCCGAACGCGGCGGTCACCCGGACCAGTTGCCGGCGGCGGCCGTGCCAGCCGCCGTCCCGCTCCGCCCCGGCGTCACCGGTGAAGACGTTCCCGCTGCTGTCCACCGCGCAGGCCGGCCCGAACTGGGTCCGGTGGGCGTACCAGCCGAGCACCCGCTCGGCCAGCGCCGGGGCGAGCCGCCACTGCAGGCCGATCAGCCGGGCCGCACCGCCGGCGTACGCCTCCCGGCGAGGCCGGCGCAGCAGCCGGACGATCGTCTCGGCCACCACCTCCGGCGGGTAGACCGGCGGCGGCGGGACCAGCTCCCGCCCGGTGTGGTTGCCGGCGTGCCGGAAGAACGGGGTGTCGATGCTGGCCGGCAGTACCGTGCAGATCGAGATGTTGGCCCGCCCGGTCACCCGCAGCTCCTGGCGGACCGTGTCGGCCAGCCCGCGGATGCCGTGCTTGGTCGCGTTGTACGCCGACTGGTACGGCATGGCCACCTCGGCCAGCACCGAGACGTTGTTCACCAGCACCCCGCCGCCGGACGCGCTCAGCCAGGGCAGCGCGGCCCGGGTGCCGTAGGCGGCCCCGAGCAGGTTCACCTCGACCACCCGGCGGAACTCCGTCACCGGGATCTCGTCGAAGAGCCCGACCGCGCTCACCGCCGCGTTGTTGACCCAGCCGTCGACGTGGCCGAACTCGGCCGCCGCCCGGGCGGCCAGCGCCTCGACGGCCGCCGGGGCGGTGACGTCGGTGGGCACCACCAGCGCGCGTCCGCCCAGCTCCCGGCACCGCCGGGCGACCTCGTCCAGGGCGGTCCCGCTGCGGGCGGCGAGGACGACGGCGGTGCCCCGGCGGGCCAGCGCGTACGCCGTGGCGGTGCCGATCCCGCTGGAGGCCCCGGTGATCACCACAGTGGCGTCGGCGAGACTGCGGGTCAGCGGCATTCTTCGCCGGTACCCCCACCGGGGTGGGTCATGCCGCCAAGGCCCACCGAATCAGGGAGAACCGGCCACTCGGGCCGTCTCCTCCGGCACGCCGCCCGCCGGGTCGCGACCGGCTCGCCGGCACTTCTCCGACGGCTCCCGAAGTGCCAGGTTTCGGCTCGCCGGGGCGCGGTTAATGGGACGCTCTGACCGGAGGACCCATCCCTCGTCAAACCGCATGGAGGTGCACCATGCGCGTCGGCCTCGTCTGCGCGCACGCCGGCCCGTCCAGGCACGCGGACGGCCCGACCGTCGGCACCCACGAGCACATCGCCCGGGTCGCCGCCGAGCTGGCCGGGCGCGGCCACGACGTCCGGGTCTACGAGCGCCGCGACGACCCGGCCGCGCCGGAGAGCGTCGAGGTCGACGGCTACCGCGTGGAACGGGTGCCCGTCGGGCCGCCCGGGCCCACCGCCACCGCCGAGCTGGTCCCGTACGTCGCTGAGTTCGGCCGCTGGCTGGCCGACCGTTGGGCGGTGGAGTGGACGCCGGAGGTGGTCCACGGGCACTACTGGATCGGCGGCCTGGCCGCCGCGCACGCGGTCCGCGAGACGGACATCCCGGTCGTGCAGACCTTCCATTCGCTCGGCGTCGAGCAGTTGCGCCACCTCGGCCGGCAGTACGACGGCCCGGGGGAGCGGATCCCGCTGGAGCGGGCCCTGACCCGGGCGGTGGACATCGCGGTCGCCCAGTGCAACGACGAGGTCGACGAGCTGACCCGGATGGGCCTGCAACGCACCTCGGTGGCGATGGTGCCGGCCGGCGTGGACACCGAGCAGTTCCACCCGGACGGCGAGGCGGCCCCGCGCGACCGGCGGGCCCGCATCCTCTCCGTCGGCGGCCTCTCCGCAGGGCACGGTCAGGAGGACCTGATCCGGGCGATGCGGCTGGTGGGCGACGCCGAGCTGGTGATCGCCGGCGGGCCGTCGCTGGAGCAGCTCGCCACCCATGCCGAGGCCCGCCGGCTGCGCGAGCTGGCCGAGCGGACCGGGATCGCCGACCAGGTGACGCTCGTGGGCGCGGTGCCGCACGACCAGATGGCCACCTGGTACCGCTCGGCCGACGTGGTGGCCTGCACCCCGCACTACTCCTCCGCCGGCCGGGTGTCGCTGGAGGCGATGGCCTGCGGCGTGCCGGTGGTCGGCTACGCGATGGGCGGCATCGCCGATGCGGTGGTGGACGAGGTGACCGGCCGGCTGGTGCCCCCGGGCGACGTCCGCACGCTGGGCGTGACGCTGCGCCGGCTGCTCGCCGACAACGCCGGCCGGTTCGCGTACGGGCACGCCGCGGTGGACCGGGTCCGGTGCAGCTACACCTGGGAGCGGACGGCCGGCGCGCTGGAGCGCCTCTACGAGCGGGTGGTTCGCCGGCGCCGGCCGGTCGAGGCGGCCTGAACGGTCACCGGCGCGGGCCGGCGGCGGCCAACGGCCGTTCCCGGGCGCGCGCCACCGTGTGGTGGTGCTGCGGTTCGGCATACCGGGTCAGCCCGATCACCGCCGCGAGGGTGATCAGGAAGCCGGCGGCGGCGAGCCACTCCCGGCCGGGCCAGATCTTGTCGTTGAGCAGTAGCAGGCCGACGATCGCCGCGGGTACCGCGCCGGCGGCGTCCATCGCGGCGACGGCGGCCGTGGTGGAGCCGCGCTGCATCGCCAGCCCGAGCAGCAGCTGCCCGACCAGCGAGTGGGCGATCAGCAGGTAGAGCAGCGGGTCCCGGACGAACGCCTCGGTCGACGCCGCGGAGGCGAGCGGCCGGGCGGCGACCGCGGCGGCGGAGAAGGCCAGCCCGGCCAGCGAGCCGAGCGCCACCGAGCCGGGCGCCCCGTGCAGGCGGACCGCGAAGAAGCCGAGCACCGCGATGCCGACCAGCGCCACCCCCAGGGCGACCAGGCCGGCGGTGCCGAGGGCCTTGGAGGGCGCCGGCTGGGCGGAGAGCACCAGCGCCGTGATCCCGCCGAAGAGCAGCACCAGCAGGGCCACCTCGGCGGCCGGCAGCCGCCACTTGAGCACCACCACCCCGAGTATGGCGGTGACCCCCAGCCCGGCGGCCACGCTGGCCTGGACCAGGAAGAGCGGCAGGTCCCGGCGGGCCAGGAAGGCCAGCACGAAGCCGGTGACCTGGCAGAGCAGCCCGATCAGGTAGGTGCGGTGGCCGGCCAGTCGCAGCAGCAGGCCCGGGTCGAAGGTGTGGTGCACGGTCGTCCTCGCGGCGGCGACCGACTGCAACATGTTGGCGAAGCCGTACGCGACGATCATGGCCGCGAGAAAGCACCAACTGGAGGACACCACCTGGCGAGGATAGAGGGTGCCGGGGGGTCAGCGCGCGGCTGGCCGACCCAGCCGGGCGAGGACGTCCGGGTGCAGCGGGCCGTTGGTGGCCACCGCGCTGACCTCGCCGGAGCCGTCGCCAGCAGGGGCGGGACGCCCGTCGAGGTCGGTGAGGGTCCCCCCGGCCGCGGTGACGATCGGCACCAGGGCGGCGATGTCCCAGAGTGACAACTCCGGCTCCACCATCACGTCCAGTGCGCCCTCGGCCAGCAACACGTAGCCGTAGAAGTCGCCGTACGCCCGGCTGCGCCAACTGTCCCGCATGAGCTGCAGCATCGCGTCCAGCCGGCCGGCGGACTCCCAGCCGGTGAGCGAGGAGTAGCAGAAGCTGGCATCGGCGAGGTCCTTCACCGCCGACACCCGGATCGGCTCGCCGGAGGCGGCGTCCGGGCCGGCGTACGCGCCCGCGCCGAGCGCACCCCACCAGCGGCGACCCAGCGCGGGGGCGGAGACCAGCCCGACCACCGGACGGTCGCCCTCCATCAGGGCGATCAGGGTGGCCCAGACCGGGACACCGCGGACGAAGTTCTTGGTGCCGTCGATCGGGTCGACCACCCAGCGCCGACCGCCCGGCGCGGCGGCCGGCTGCTCGCCGTACTCCTCGCCGAGCAGGCCGTCGTCCGGCCGCCGTTCGGCCAGCAGGGCACGGATCTCCCGCTCGACCGCGGTGTCCGCGTCGGAGACGGGGGTCAGGTCCGGCTTGGCCTCCACCCGCAGGTCGAGCGCCCGGAACCGGGCCATCGAGATGGCGTCGGCCCGGTCGGCGAGCTGGTGGGCGAGGGCGATGTCGTCGGCGTACCCGGTCATGCCGGAAACGGTAGCGACGCCCGCCGGGTCACGACCCGGCGGGCGGCGGCGCCGGTCACGACCCGGCCAGCGGGTCGCCGGGATTGCGCTGGTCGGCCTCGACGCGTGGGCCGCCCTCGCCGGCCCGGGAGGCCAGCAGCCGGCGGTACGACGCCAGCCGGCGCGGGTCGGCCTTGCCGGCGGACACCCAGGCGTCCAGCGCGCAGTCCGCCTCGTCGGGCGTGTGCGGGCAGTTCGGCGGGCAGTCCATCGTCCCCTCGACCAGGTCGGGGAAGCCGTGCAGCAGGCTTTCCGCCGAGACGTGGGCCAGGCCGAAGCTGCGGATCCCGGGGGTGTCGATGATCCAGCCGGGGTCGCCGTCGGCGCCCGGACCGGCCGGCAGGCGCAGCGCCACCGCGCTGGTCGAGGTGTGCCGGCCCCGGCCGATCGCGCTGACCGTGCCGACCGCCCGGGCCGCCTCCGGAACCAGGCGGTTGACCAGCGTCGACTTGCCCACCCCGGAGTGCCCCACCATGACCGATATCCGGCCGGCGAGCAGCGCGCGCAGCGCGTCGAGGTCGGAGTCCGGGCGGATCAGCACGTACGGCAGTTCAAGCTCGGCGTAGTAGCCGAGCACCGCCTCCGGGCCGGCCAGGTCGGCCTTGGTCAGGCAGAGCAGCGGCTCGACGTCGGCGTCGTACGCGGCGACCAGGCAGCGGTCGATGAAGCCGGTGCGCGGCGGCGGGTCGGCCAGCGCGCTGACGATCACCAACTGGTCGGCGTTGGCGACCACGACCCGCTCCAGCCGACCCTCGGCGGTGGTCTCGTCGTCGTCGGCGGTACGCCGCAGCACCGAGCGGCGCTCGGTGATCCGGACGATCCGGGCCAGCGCGCCCACCGCCCCGGAGGTGTCCCCGACCAGCCCCACCCGGTCGCCGACCACCACCGACTTGCGCCCGAGCTCGCGCGCCCGCATGGCGGTCACGGTCGGGTCGTCGGGCCCGGAGTCCGGCCGGACGCAGGTGTAGCGGCCCCGGTCGACGGCGATCACGAAGCCGTCCACCGCGTCGGCGTGCCGGGGGCGGGTACGGGTGCGTGGACGCGAGGACTTCCCGGGCCGGACCCGTACGTCGTCCTCGTCGTACTCCCGCCTCTTGGTCGCCAGGACCGCCCCCTCTTCCGCGTCAGCTCTTGCCGGTCACCATCGCCGACCATAGTGCCGGAAACTCCGGCATGGTCTTCGAGGTGCACGCCACGTCGTCCACCTCGATGCCCGGGACGGCCAGCCCGGCCACCGCGGCGGCGTGCGCCATCCGGTGGTCGGCGTACGTCCGGAAGGTCCCGCCGCGCAGCGGCCGGGGCCGGATCTCCAGCCCGTCCGCGGACTCGGTGAGGTCGGCGCCGAGCGCGGCGAACTCCCGGGCGAGCGCGGCGATCCGGTCGGTCTCGTGGCCGCGGATGTGCGCGATGCCGGTGAACCGGGACGGCGAGTCGGCGAGCATGGCCAGCGCGGTCAGCGCCGGGGTCAGCTCGCTGACGTCGGAGAGGTCGGCTTCCAGGCCGTGCACCTCGCCGGTGCCCCGGACGGTCAGCCCGGCGGTGCCCAGGGTCACCTCGCCGCCCATCCGGTGCAGCAGCGCGCGGAGCTGCTCGACCGGCTGCGCGCTGCTGCGCGGCCAGCCCTGCAGGGTCACCTCGCCCCCGGTGACCAGCGCGGCGGCGAAGAACGGGACCGCGCCGGAGAGGTCCGGCTCGACCTCCCAGCCCCGCCCGGCCAGCGGTCCGGGCTCCACCGTCCAGACGTCGGGGACGCTGTCGTCGACCGCCGCGCCGGCGGCCCGGAGCATCTGCACGGTCATCCGCAGGTGCGGCGCGGAAGGGACCGGCGGGCCCTCGTGCCGGACCACCACGCCCCGGTCGAAGCGCGCCCCGGCGAGCAGCAGCCCGGAGACGAGCTGGCTGGAGGCGGAGGCGTCGATGACCACCTCGCCACCGGTCACCCGGCCGGCGCCGAGGACCACCAGCGGCAGGCTGCCGGCCGCCGGGGCGTCGATCCGGACGCCGAGCGAGCGCAGCGCGCCGATCAGCGGGCCCAGCGGACGGACCCGGGCCTGCGGGTCGCCGTCGAAGGTCACCCGCCCCTCGGCCAGCCCGGCGACCGGCGGCACGAAGCGCATCACCGTGCCGGCCAGGCCGACGTCGACGTGCGCCGGCCCGACCAGCGCATGGGGCCGGACCAGCCAGCGTTCGTCGTCGGAGATCGACATGTGCGCGCCCATCGCGCGCAGGCCGCCGGCCATCAGCTCGGTGTCCCGGGCGCGCAGTGGCCCGTGCAGGGTCGACGGGCCGCTGGCCAGCGCGCTCAGCACCAGCGCCCGGGCGGTCATCGACTTGGAGCCGGGCAGGCGCAGCGTCGCCGCCACCGGATCGCTGGCGGTCGGTGCGGTCCACGGCTGCGGCGGCCGGGTCGCGGTCAGGTTCCCCACGGTTACATTCTGCCAAGTCCACCGGCCGGCGGAGCCGACCGTCGGGCCGACTCCCGGTTGGCGGGACAAACGGGAGGCCGCCGGGGGGTTAGCGTGGGCGCCATGTGCGGGAGGTACGCGACGACGCGGAGCGCGGGCGACCTGAGTGCCCTGTTCGAGTCGTACGACGAGATCGACGGCCGGCTGGTGCCCGACCACAACGTCGCGCCGACCGATCCGGTGCCGCTGGTCCGGGTGGACCCCGAGGGCGGGCGGGCCCTGTCGGTCGGGCGCTGGGGCCTGGTACCGCACTGGTCCCGCTCGGCTGCCGGCGCGGCCCGCATGATCAACGCACGGGTCGAGACGGTCGCCACCAGCCGGGCGTACGCCGACCCGTTCGCCCGCCGACGCTGCCTGGTCCCGGCCGACGGCTGGTACGAGTGGGTGCGCCGCCCCGGCGGCGGCAAGCAGCCCTACTACATGACCCCGCGGGACGGTTCGGTGCTGGCGTTCGCCGGCATCTGGTCGCGCTGGGAGTCGCTGCTCACCTTCAGCGTGCTGACCACCGCCGCGGTGGGGGAGCTGGCCGAGGTGCACGACCGGATGCCGCTGCTGCTGCCCCTGGAGCGCTGGGCCGACTGGCTCGCTCCGGCCGACGACCCCGCGCCGCTGCTCGCGCCGCCCTCGGCGGAGTGGCTGGCGGGGTTGGAGATCCGGCCGGTCGGGCCAGCGGTGGGCGACGTCCGTAACGACGGGCCGGGGCTGACCGCCCGGGTGCCGGTGGCCGGCGAGCGGGTCGAGGAGGAAATGACGCTCTTCTGACCGTCATTCGCGACATTGTCGCGCACGAATTGCCAGAGTTCCGGGCGAAACGTCGCCCGGACGTTTGGTCATCTTTCTGGCACCCCCTTGTCCCCGACTCCGCCAGTGCGATAGAACACAGGGCCGGCACTGGGAGCGTCTTCACGCGGTGTGAACGATGCCCGTCGATCTTGCCGGTCCCACGGGGGAGGTGGGTGTGATGACCCGGGCGCGTATGCCCCGTCCGCACGAGGTGGCCGCCGCACGACGAGATCCGCGACTGTTGCGGGCGTTGTGCGAGCGTCGGCACGACGATGCCTGGCGGACCAGAGGAACCTGCCAGAGCGTGGATCCGGAGACGTTCTTTCCGGCACCCAACGAACCGGCCGACGCGGCGGTCGCGCTGTGCCGCAGCTGCGACGTCCAGGGCTCGTGCCTGGCCTGGGCGCTGGAGGTCGGCGACTGCCACGGCGTGTGGGGCGGCACCACGCCGCGCGAACGGCGCGCCATGCTGGTCGCCTGGCGCAGCGAGGTGCAGCCGGATCCGGACGCGGCCGACGACGCCGGCCCGCCGGTACGGGACCGCCTGCTCACCCTGGTGCCGCTGAGCTGACCACCCCGCCGGCCGCAGCGGCCGAGTCGAGGTGATTACTCGGAGTGGTGGGGGACCCTCCAATCGTGCTGGTGAGCGCCGCTCCGCGCGGCACGTCCAGCCGGTGCGCCCCGGGTGAGCGGTGCGGCGGCGTCCGCGGGGCGCGGCTGGTCCACGGGGCGCGGGTGCGGAGAATGGTGCGGTGGCGTACACCGACGACATCGACACCCCGCGCGGACCGGCCCGGGTCGTCACCGACCTGCCCGTCGGTCCGCCGGCGTCGCTGCTCGTGATCGGGCACGGGGCGGGCGGTGACGTCGACGCGCCGGACCTGGTCGCGGTCCGCGACGCGGCGCTCGGCGCGCGGGTGGCGGTGGCCCGGGTGACCCAGCCGTACCGGGCCGCCGGGCGGCGGGCGCCGGCCCCGGCCGGGCACCTGGACGAGGCGTGGACGGCGGTGCTGGCCGTGCTGCGCGCCCGGCACCCGGACCTGCCCGTGCTCGTCGGCGGGCGGTCCAGTGGCGCCCGGGTGGCGTGCCGCACCGCGGTCGCGGTGGGCGCGGTAGGGGTGGTTGCGCTGGCCTTCCCGCTGCATCCGCCGGGCCGGCCGGAGCGCTCGCGCGCGGACGAACTGCTCACCGGGTTACCGACGCTCGTGGTCAACGGCGACCGGGATCCCTTCGGGGTGCCCGCCGCCGACGACCACGTCCGCGTGGTGGTCCGTCCCGGGGAGCGCCACGACCTGCGGAAGGACCCGGCCGGGGTGGCCGACGCGGTCCTCGCCTGGCTGCGCGGCCGGGGCTGGGCCGCGGACTCGGGACAGCACTGTTGCCAGGATCCAGCGCGATCTTGACTGCTGACGCCCTCGGGCATGGCCGGTGGCGCGCGCGATGGGCCGAAAGGCCCGTTTCCGCCCACGGTGGCCCCTCGTTGCATCGGATGGTGTCGGCCGCCCCGGTTCGGGCGGTCGGGACCGTCCCTCCCAGGCCCTTCCTGGTCCCAGCCCCGGTGTCCGACCGAGGCCGGGGCCAGGAACGGGGGCGGCCGGCGGAATGTCCGGCCCTCCGCCGGGCGTTACCCCTCCCGGACGACAAATCTGGCGAGGGGGTGACCGGTGCCGACCGAGACACGGAGCCGGGAGCGGGACGAACGGGAAGCGCGGCAGCTCAGGCAGCTGCTCGACGGCCCCGGCTGGCCCGCGACCATGGACAGCCCGGCCGTGGTGAGCACCAGCACACCCGGCGAAAGCGAATCTGCGCGGCGGTTCGTCCGCGTATCCTCGGCGGGAAAGCATCCGACGCGAGGGGATCTGCGGTTGACCACCGAGAAGACGGACGAGCGCAGGGCCCGCTTCGAGCGGGACGCTATGCCCTTCGTCGATCAGCTCTACGCTGCCGGCCTGCGGATGACGCGTAACCCGGCGGATGCCGAGGACCTGGTCCAGGAGACGTACCTGAAGGCGTACGCCGCCTTCCACCAGTTCGAGCAGGGCACCAACCTGAAGGCCTGGCTCTACCGGATCCTGACCAACACCTACATCAACACCTACCGCAAGCGGCAGCGCCAGCCCATCCAGGCGCCCACCGACGAGATCACCGACTGGCAGCTCGCCGAGGCCGAGTCGCACACCTCCAAGGGGCTCCGCTCAGCGGAGACCGAGGCGCTCGACCGGCTGCCCGACAGCGACGTCAAGGCGGCCCTCCAGCAGCTGCCGGAGGAGTTCCGCCTGGCGGTCTACCTGACCGACGTCGAGGGCTTCTCGTACAAGGAGGTCGCCGACATCATGGGCACGCCCATCGGCACCGTGATGTCGCGCCTGCACCGGGGCCGACGTAATCTGCGCAAGCTGCTCGAGCAGTACGCCGCGGAGCGTGGGTTCAGCTCCGCGCGGTCCTCGAAGGGCTCGACCGCCGCTGCCGGCCGGGAGGTGTGACGTGAGCTGTGGAGAGCCGCACGAGACGGACTGCCGCGAGGTTCTCGCGGAGGTCTACCTCTACCTGGACCTGGAGTGCGCCGAGGAACGGCGCAGCCTGATCCGCCACCACCTCGACGAGTGCGGGCCCTGCCTGCGCGAGTACGGCATCGAGCAGGAGGTGAAGGCGCTCGTCGCCCGCTGCTGTGGCAACGAGACCGCCCCCGACGAGCTGCGTGAGCGGCTGCGGGTCCGCCTCACCGAGCTGGTGGTCTTCGAGACCAGCGAGTCGCGCGAACTCGCCGACTGAGCGTACGTACGCACCACGGTGGCCCGGGTCGATCCGACCCGGGCCACCGTCGTGTCCGGCCGGGGCCGGGGGCGGCTGACCGCCACGGCGGGTCGCCCCGCCGCGCGTGATCAGGAGTTGGGGCGCTTGCCGTGGTTCGCGGCGCTCTTCTTACGGGCCTTCTTCTTGCGAGACTTCTTCGCCATGCTGACCTCCTCGTGACGGGTCGGATCCCTGGGCACGACACTCGGCGCCGGTGCACGCGCCGGTCCTCCCGGCGCCAGGTCCGACCCGCTGATGCTAGTGCGGCCGGCACCCGCCATCGTCCGCCGGGGCCGCCGGGCCGGCGGGCGTTTCCGCGATCTCGCGGTAATCCGTGGACGGGAACCGCGCTGCCGGCCGCTCCCCGCCCACGGGCCGCCGTCGCATGATTGGATACGTCGGCAGGTAATCGCGAGAGGGAGGGCCGGGAGATGGCCGAGGAGATCCGTGCCGAGATGGTCGCCAACGTCTGGAAGGTCGTCGCGTCGGCAGGGGACACCGTGTCCGAGGGGGACACCCTGGTGATCCTCGAATCGATGAAGATGGAGATCCCGGTCGTCGCCGAGTCCGACGGCGTGGTCAAGCAGCTCGCGGTGAACGAGGGCGACGTCGTGCAGGACGGCGACCTGATCGCCGTGATCGATTGACCGGCCTGCTGGTCCGCCCTGCGACCCCGGCGGACCACGCCGCGGTCGCCCGGCTGACGGTCGCCGCGTACGAGGCGGACGGGCAGCTCAAGGGCGAGCACGGGTACGCCGTGACGCTCGCCGACGTGGCCGCCCGGGTGGCCCACGGTGAGGTGCTGGTGGCCGTCGATGAGGCCACCGACGAGGTGGTCGGCTCGGTGACCTTCGTGCTGCCCGGCAGCCGGTACGCCGAGCTCTCCGGCCCGGGTGAGGCCGAGTTCCGGATGCTGGCCGTCGACCCGGCCGCCCAGGGCCGCGGCGCCGGGGAGGCCCTGGCCCGGGCGTGCGTCGACCGGGCCGCCGCGCTGGGCTGCGCGGCGGTGGTCATCTGCGTCCGGGACGGCATGGCCGCCCCGGCCCGTCGGCTCTACGAACGGCTCGGCTTCGTCCGTACGCCGGCGAAGGACTGGTCGCCGGTGCCCGGGGTGGAGCTGCTGGGCCTGCGCCTGGAGCTGTCCGCTCAGCCCTGAGCGGCGTCGTCCCGTCGGCCGATCGCGGCGAGCAGTTCGTCGGCGACGTCGAGGGCGATCTTCTTCCGCTCCTCGTCGGTGATGTTCGGGGTGCGTACCGCGAACCAGCTGCTGTGCACGGCGAAGAGCGAGAGCGTGGCCCGCAGCTGGGCGCTGGGTGAGTCGTCGCCCCGGCACAGCTCGTTGGCCAGCCCCAGCATCCGCTCGCGCATCTGCTGACCGGCGGCGAGGCTCTTCAGCACCGTCTGGTTCTGCTCGAAGAAGCGCATCACCGAGGACTGCTCGCTGGCGAACATGGGCTCGGCGTACCGGGCGATCAGCGCCCGCCGGGTGGCCAGGCTGGCCGGCTGCGTCCGCGCCCAGGCGATCAGCTCGTCCATCCGGTGCAGCCGGTCCTCGACGAAGCTGTTGACGATCTCGTCCTTGCTCTTGAAGTGGTAGTAGAGGGCGGCCTTGGTCACGTTCAGCCGCTCGGCGATCTCCCGCAGCGAGGTCTTCTCGTACCCCTGCTCGGTGAAGAGCTCCAGCGCGACGGCCTGGATGCGTTCCCGCGTGCCGCCTGTGCTCTCCCTCACCCGTACCACCCAACTCGCTTGACGGTTCCTGCTGACCAACTTACCGTGCGGCTAGTAAGGTGACTAGCCGGGCGGCAAGTAAGTGCGACACTTTTCCGGGGGAGCTTACCCATGAAACAGGAAAGCCAGGCGGTGGCGAGACCCAACGTGCGGGTCGTCCTCTTCGGTCTGATGATCGCGATGATGCTCGCGATGCTCGACAACATGATCGTCAGCACCGCGCTGCCGCGGATCGTCGGCGAGTTCGGCGGCGTCGACCACTTCACCTGGGTGGTCACCGCGTACGTGCTGGGCACCACGGTCTCCACCCCGATCTGGGGCAAGCTCGGCGACCTGTACGGCCGCAAGGCGGTCTTCCTGACCTCGGTGGTCATCTTCCTGGTCGGCTCGGCGCTCTGCGGCATGTCCGGTTCGGAGCTGCTCGGCGGCGCCGGCAACGGCATGGTCGAGCTGATCGCGTTCCGCGCGGTGCAGGGTCTCGGCGCCGGCGGCCTGATGGTCGGCGTGATGGCGATCATCGGTGACCTGGTGCCGCCCCGCGAGCGGGGCCGCTACCAGGGCATGATCGCCGGCATCATGGCCATCGCCATGGTCGCCGGCCCGCTGGTCGGCGGGTTCATCACCGACAACCTCTCCTGGCGCTGGGCCTTCTACGTCAACCTGCCGCTCGGCGGCATCGCGCTGCTGGTCCTGGCCACCACCATGCACCTGCCGAAGTACCGCACCGAGCACAGGATCGACTGGCTCGGCGCCGGGCTGCTCTCGGTCGGCATCACCGCGATCGTGCTGGTCACCACCTGGGGCGGCAACTCCTACGACTGGGCGTCCCCGCAGATCCTCGGCCTGTCGGTGCTGGCCCTGGCGGCCCTGGTCGCCTTCGGGTTCGTCGAGCGCCGCGCCCCCGAGCCGATCCTGCCGCTCGGGCTCTTCGCCAACCGCAACTTCGCGCTGATCTCGGTGATCGGCTTCCTGCTCGGCTTCGCGATGTTCGGCGCGATGAACTTCCTGCCGCTCTACCAGCAGACCGTGCAGGGCGCCTCGGCCACCAACAGCGGCCTGCTGCTGCTCCCGCTGATGTTCGGCATGCTGGTGGTCTCGCTGGTGGTCGGTCGGGCGATCACCAGGACCGGCCGCTACCGGATCTTCCCGATCGTCGGCGGCGTGGTGATGACCGCGGGCCTGGCGCTGCTGAGCCTGCTGGACGTGGGCACCAGCAAGGCCGGGTCCTCGCTCTACATGATCGTGCTCGGGGTCGGCATGGGCTTCCTGATGCAGACCTCGATGCTGATCGCGCAGAACAGCGTCGAGCAGAAGGACCTCGGCGCGGCCAGCGGCGCGGCCACCTTCTTCCGTTCCATCGGCGGCTCGTTCGGCATCTCGCTCTTCGGCGCGATCTTCGCCAACCGGCTCGCCGACTCGGCCGCCGGCGGCGCGTTCAGCGGCGGCACCGGCGAGGGCGGCGGGATGGACCTGGAGAAGCTCAAGGACCTGCCGGCGCAGGCGCGTGAGCTGGTCCTCGGCGGCCTGGCCGATGCGATCTCCCACGTCTTCCTGTGGGCCGTGCTCTTCACCATCGTGGTGCCGGTGCTCGCCTGGTTCATCAAGGAGGTGCCGCTCCGGTCGACCAACGACGCCCCGCCGGCCGGGGCGACCCCGGAGGAGCAGGCCGAGACCGCGCTCGGCAAGGCCTCGGTGGCCTGACCTGTCGGTCAGTCGCGGCCGCGTCGTCCCTCCCGGGTGCGACGCGGCCGTCGCCGTCTTCGGGCCCGGGAAACCCGGTCAGGGGCGGCGGAAGGGGGCGGTCAGGCGGTCCCAGAGGCGGCGCAGCGCGCCGGGCCGGGACGATCCGCCGGATGCGCCGCCGGTCAGCTGGTGGGCCAGCGCGGTGGCGGCCGGGTCCAGCCCCGGGGTGGCCAGCGCCAGGTGGGCCAGGGAGGCGGCGATCGGCACCGGCCGGACCCGGGCCACCGTCGCCACGTCGGAGAGCCGTTCGGCCACCACTCCGGCCACGTCGGAGCGGACCGCCGGAGCCACCCAGGCGGCGGTGACCAGCGCGAAGAGCGCCGCCTCGGTGATCCAGTCCTCCACACCCCAGACCAGCTCCACCAGCACCCGGCGCCGGGTCGAGGTCTGCCACGGCTCGTCGGTGCGGTGGTGCAGCAGGCCGAGGCAGGCCCAGACCTGCACGCACCGCACCCAGAGCGACGGGTCCTGGCCGGCCAGGACCCGGCCCAGCGCGGTGGGCGGCGCCTCGGGCGGGTGAACCAGCAGCCCCAGCAGGTCGGTCAGTTCCAGGGTGGCCAGCCCGACCGCCGCGTCGTACGCGGCCGGCGGGTGCGGCCAGGCCGGGTGGGCGAGCTGGCGTACCCGCTCGGCGGCTGCCGCCGAGGGGACCGGGAGGGTGGGCGCGGCGGTGGTGCCGTCGTAGCGCCAGAGCTGGCAGGTGGTGTCCCGGCGCGGCTCGCGCGGATCCGGGTCGGCCACTCCGGTCACCTCGACGTCGAGCCCGGGTACCGCTGCGGCGACGGTCCGCATCGCGCTCGGCGGTTCCAGCGCCTCCAGCCGTACCGCCGTGCCGGGCGCGCCGTCGGCGGCGAGGGCGCGACGCAGCGCGTCGACCATCGCGCCGGCCGCCGGGGTGACCTGGCCCAGCCAGGGCCGGCTCCGGCAGGACTCGGCCAGGTCGCCGTGCTCGTGGCTGTCGTCGGGATGGTCCCGGACGAAGTCAGCGAGGGCGACCAGGTGGGCCACGTCGCCGTCGCGCAGGAAGCGCAGCCGGTGCGCGGTGTGCACCGCGCAGTCGAAGTCCGGGTCGTGGGCGAGCGCCCGGTCGATCCAGTCGAGCGCCTGGTCGAGCCGGCCGGTGTCGGCCAGGGTGCCGGCGATGTCCGCGTAGACCGCGAGGTCGTCCGGGTCGTGCCCGACGGCCCGTTCCAGGGCGGCGAGGGCGTCCCGGGTCCGGCCGGCGCTGCGGTACGCGTACCCGAGCCAGACCTCGCCCAGTTTGGAGGGTTCCGCGCGTACCCCCCGGCTGGCCCAGGTGACGGCGAGGGTGACCTCGCCGAGGCGCCGGGCCAGCGCGGACGCCGCGCCGAGCAGCAGGGCGTGCCGCGGATGCGCGGCGACCGCGTTGCGGGCCAGGGTGAGGTACGGCCGCACCGGGCCCCGGGCGGCCCGGGGCGCCGGGTCGGGCACCACCGCGCAGATCTGCATCAGGATCCGGGCGGTGCGTTCCGGGTCGAGCCGTTCGGCGAGCTGGGGCGCGGTCACCCAGGGCACGCCCGCCCAGTCCATGCCCGGCGCGTGCCCGGTGGCCGCGACCAGCAGGTCCAGCCCCTCGGCCGCGCGACCGGCGGCGGCGAGCAGGTGGGCCCGGGCCACCACCGCGCCGACGAAGGCGTGCTGGCCGAGCGGGAAGAGGTCCAGGTCGCCGCCGGAGGCCGCCGCGATCCGGGTCAGTGTCTCGTGCACCTCGGGCAGCGTGGGCGCCTGGACCAGCGCGGCGGCGAGGTGGCCGGCGGCGTGCGTCAGGTCGCCCTCGTCGAGCGCCAGTCGGGCGAGGGCGAGTTCCTCCGCCGCGGTCAGTGCGGGTTCGTCACGCTCCTCCGTCACGTCGACCTCTCGCTCGTCGGTTGCCAGGGCTGGGCAAGCCTAGGGGATGTTGCGCCGAAGCGATGCTTCACTGCGCATTGATGCTCGTACGATTGCCCAGGGGCGATAAATCGTGCAAGAATGAGCATGAAACGCGCGGCAACCGCGCAGGGGAGGAGCTTCCGTGACGCCTGCAGGGGCCGGGATGGCCGCCGACATCGATGAGCAGCCCGCCGGCTACGCCCGGTTGCTCACCGCCGAGCACGCCGAGGAGATCGCCCGGGTGGCGGCCGTCGTCGCGCAGCGGCGCCCCCGGCACGTGGTCTTCACCGCCCGGGGCACCTCCGACCACGCCGCCCTCTACGGCGCGTACCTCACCGAGATCCGGCTCGGCCTCCCCGCCGGGCTCGCCTCGCCCAGCGCGGTCACCGTCTACGGGGCGCGTCCCGACCTCTCCGACGCGCTGGTCGTCGGGGTCAGCCAGAGCGGCGGCTCGCCCGACCTCACCGAGGTGCTGCGGGCCGCCCGCGCCTCCGGCGCGCTCACCCTCGCGGTCACCAACAACCCGGGCTCCGCGCTGGCCGAGGTCGCCGAGCTGAGTGTCGACATCGCCGCCGGGCACGAGCGGGCGGTCGCCGCCACCAAGACGTACACCGCCGAGCTGCTCGCCCTGCTGATGCTGGTCGAGGGCGTCCGGGCCGGCGACGGGGCGCTGCCGGCCGACGAGCGGGCGGCCCTGGCGGCCCTGCCCGAGCTGGCCGAACGCACCCTGGCCGACCCCACCCCGGCCCAGCTCGCCCCGCGCTACCGGTTCGCCGGCCAGCTGGTCACCACCGGTCGCGGGTACGCGTACCCGACCGCCCGCGAGGCGGCGCTGAAGCTGATGGAGACCTCCTACCTTCCCGCGCTCGCCTTCTCCGGCGCCGACCTGCTGCACGGCCCGCTCGCGATGACCGACCCGGACGTGCCGGTGCTGGCCGTGGTCGGTTCCGGCCCCGGCGGCCGGTCGATGGGCGAGGTGCTGCCCCGGCTCGGCGAGCGCCGGGCCGACGTGGTGGTGGTCGGCTCCGCCGAGATCGAGGGGGCGACCCGGATGGCCGTCCCCGAGGTCGACGAGCGGTACGCCCCGCTGCTGGACATCCTGCCGTTGCAGCGGCTGGCGCTGGCGCTGGCGCTGGCCCGCGGCGAGGACCCGGACGCGCCCCGCGGCCTGAAGAAGGTCACCGCGACGATGTGACCTGCGGCGTGGCACGCTGTGGGGCGTGTCCACGCTGCGCGACCTCGCCGAGGAGCACACCCAGCTCCGCCCGGCCGACATCGACCACCTGCACCGGGTCGCCGGGGACTGGCAGCTGCTCTCCGATCTCTCCTTCGCCGACCTGCTGCTCTGGGTGCCGGTCGACGGCGACGGGACGTACCTCTGCGTGGCCCAGGTTCGGCCGACGACCGCGCCGACGGCGTACCTGGACGACCAGGTGGGGCGGATCGTCGGCGGGCCTGAGGTGGCGCACCTGGAGGTCGCCCACCGGCAGGGCCGGATCTGGCGGGAGGGCGACCCGGTCTGGTACGGCGACGTGCCGGCCCGGCACGAGGCGATCCCGGTCCGGCTGCGCACCGCCGACGGGGAGTCCGGCGAGGTGATCGCAGTGGTCGGCCGGGACACCAACCTCTCCACCGCCCGGACGCCCAGCCAGCTGGAGCTGAACTACCTCACCACCGCCGACGACCTGGCCCAGATGATCGCCGACGGCACCTTCCCGCCGCCCCGGCACCCGGGCGAGACCACCTCCGCGCCCCGGGTCGGCGACGGGCTGGTCCGGCTGGACGCCAACGGCAAGGTCACCTACGCCAGCCCGAACGCGCAGTCGGCGTACCGGCGCCTCGGATACGCCTCCCACCTGGTGGGGGAGGACCTGGCCAAGCTGCACCGCCGGCTGGCCGGGGACCCGCTCGAAGGCACCGACGCGGCGAACGGCATCCTCGCCGCGCTGCGTGGCGAGGCGCCGCCCCGGCGGGAGATCGACGCCCGGGGCGCCACCATGCTCACCCGGGCGCTGCCGCTGATGCCCGCCGGGGTGCCGATCGGCGCGCTGGTCCTGGTCCGCGACATCACCGAGGTACGCCGCCGCGACCGCGCCCTGATCACCAAGGACGCCACCATCCGGGAGATTCACCACCGGGTGAAGAACAACCTGCAGACGGTCGCCGCCCTGCTCCGCCTCCAGGCCCGCCGGGTCTCCATGCCCGAGGCCCGGGTCGCCCTGGAGGAGTCGGTACGCCGGGTCGCCTCGATCGCCCTGGTGCACGAGACGCTCTCCATGTCCAACGACGAGGCGGTCGAGTTCGACGGCATCGTCGACCGGGTGGCCAGCGCGGCGACCGAGGTCGCCGCGACCGAGGTGACGGTCGGGATGCGCCGCAAGGGCAGCTTCGGCGTGCTCCCCGCCGAGATCGCCACCTCGCTGGTGATGGTCCTCAACGAGCTGCTGCTCAACGCCGTCGAGCACGGCTTCCCGGCCGCCTCCGCCGGTGAGGAGGCGGAGCCCGCCGCGGACGCCGCCCCGGACCTCGGCGGTGCGGCCGGCCCGGAGCCGGACCGGCCCGAGGTGGTGGTGTCGGCGCACCGGTTCCGCAAGCAGCTGCACGTGTCGGTGACCGACAACGGGCGCGGCCTGCCGGCCGAGTTCGACGCCGAAAGCGGCAGCCGGCTGGGACTGCAGATCGTCCGGGCGCTGGTCACCGGGGAGCTGCGCGGCACGATCGAGCTGCGAAACGGCGCGGCCGGCGGCACCGAGGCGGTGCTGGTCGTCCCGCTGGCGCGGACCAGCGACCGGCTCAGCGGCTGAGCGTGTCCTGCCCACGACGCGGGCGCGCGGTCCGGGGCGCCGCCCTCAGCGGCTGAGCAGCGCGACGGTCAGGCCGGGCCGCTGCCAGACCCGTTCGACGCTGAAGCCGTCGCGCAGCGCGTCCGCCTTCGGTTGCGGCACCGCGCCGACCGGATCGGGGTGCCGCCCGGCGACGACCAGCCAGACCCGCCGGACGCCGGCCAGGCACTCGGTCGGCCGGGCACACTCGGTGGCCCACAGGTCCGCGCGCTGCCGCTCGTCGCGGACCGCCAGGACGTCCCGGGGCCGCCGTTGCGCCAGGTGGTACTCGGTGCCGAGGTCGAGGAAGAGCCAGCTGTCCCGGGGCGAGTAGACGATCGCGTCGCCGGGGCGCTGACCGTCGCCGATGATCCGGGCGGCCCCGGCGTAGTCGACCGTCGCACTGCGCGGCCACTCGTGGGTGCGGCGCAGCGCCGCCTGGTCGGGCAGGCCGAGCAGGCTGGCGAGCGCCACCACTGCGAGCGCGGGCGGCAGGGGCACGCTCGCCAGCGCCGCACCCGCCAGCAGGCAGCCGAACGGCACGGTGAAGATCAGGTAGCGCGGCACCCACAGGGGTACGACCAGCCCGGCCGCGAAGACCAGCAGCACCGGCGCGAGCACGCATGCCCCGGGCAGCAGTGCCCGGCGGCCCAGCCGTGCCGCGCCGAGCGCCGCGAGCCCCAGCAGCAGCCCGCCCACCGCGCCGCTCTGCGCGACCCCACCCGGCAGCGCCGCCAGGTCGGTCAGTCGGGCCGGGTCCACCCAGTCGAGCTGCCGGGACCGTTGTCCCCGGGCGAGCTGCGCCAGGGGGGTGACCAGCACGACGGCCGGCAGCAGCGCGACCAGCCAGGGCCACGGCACCGGACCTCGCCGGTCGTCTCCCGGCCGGTCGCTGTCGACGCCGGTGTCGGCCGGGCGGTTGCCAGCGGGCGGACCGTCCGTCGATCGGGTGGATCGCCGGTCAGCGGCCGGCGCCGGGCCGAGGCCGGCCGCCGCGGTTCCCCGCCACTGGACGAGCAGCACCGCGACGGCGTGCGCGGCGAGCAGGGTGAGCGCGATCAGGTGGGCCAGGCCCAGCGCGGCGACGGCGGCCGCGTAGCCCGCCCACCGCACCCACCCCGGTCGTCGCAGCGCGCCGACCAGCAGCAGGGTGGCGAGCACGGCGAGGGACGTGGCCAGCGCGTACGGGCGGGCCTCCTGGGCGTACCGGGAGGTGCCGGGGAGGACGGCGAAGAGCAGGCCGGCGAGCAGGCCGGCCCGCGTCCCGAGCAGCCACTGTCCGAGTAGGGCGGTCAGCCCGGCCGCCACGGCCATCGCCAGCACGGAGGGCAGCCGCAGCGCCGTCACCGAGTCGCCGAAGACTGCCACCCAGCCGTGCATGAGCAGGTAGTACGGGCCGGTGGCGGCGTCGATCGTGCCGGCCATCCGGACCAGGTCGCCGATCGGGCGGGTGGCCGCGCTCCAGGTCGCCAGCTCGTCCCGCCAGGGCTGGGCGTGGCCGATCCCGGCCAGTCCGACGACCAGCGTCGCCAGCGTCGGCCACACCCACACCAGTCGCGGCCACCGCGTTCGTCCGCCCGGTCTGCCGCCGACCCGGCCGCCGTCTCCGGCCGACCGTGGAACAGAAGAAACGGTCACATACCGCAGCGTCACACAACGTGGTGGCTCGCCGTGCCGGTCTGCCGATCAGGGCCGCCCGGGCTACGCCTTCACGGTGACGCCGTGCTCCTTGCAGGCGGCGGCGAGCCGGGGGAGGGCCTCCCGCAGCCGGTCCCGGTAGAGCGCCGCGCCCGGGTCGTCGGCACCACGGGTTCGCTGGACCCGCTGCGCCAGCCCGATGGCGAGCACGCCGGTCGACTTCAGGTCCTCGTGTCCGGAACTCTGGAAGAGTTCGCCAACCCGCTTCAGCTCCGCCGGGGTGACTTCCTCGCCGCGGTCGGTCCGGACCACCACGCCGGCCGAGCGGCAGGCGGTCACGCCGCTGTCGTCGTCCCTTGGGGAGCCGGAGAGCTGGTACGCCACGACGCCGCCCGCGCCGAGCAGGACCACACCGATCAGGACGGCCATCAGCACGACGGGGCGCGGCCGCTTCCGGGGCTGCTCCGCCTGGCTGGATGCCGAGGGCGCGGGGCTGGAGTGCTGGTCCTGGTCGGTCACGCGAGATGTCCACTTCTGCCGGGGGGTGCGGCGGCGTACCACCGCCGAGACGCGACGCGCGGCCCGCGATGTGGGATGGGGCACGCGCTCATTGGTCGGCCCACCCGGGGTGTGGCAGCATGACCCCATGACCGCCGCTGTCGTCCGCCGCTTCGTGGCCCGTCGCCACGTCGATTACGGCCGCGTGCGCAGCGCGATCTGTCCGGCCCACTGACGACGCCCGATCCATTCGTCTCGGGCGCGTTCTCCGCGCCGGCCGTCTCGACACCGTTGTCCTCGGCCCGTCCCACGGGCCCGCCGCCGCGTCCGCGCTCCCACCGAGGCATCAGCAGACAACGGAGGACGCCGCGATGGCGGTCAGCAGCACCCCGGCCCGCCCCGAGACCCCGACGGCGCCCGCCGCCCGGGCGCCCCGCCGTCCCCGCGGCGAGGGGCAGTGGGCGCTCGGCCACCGCGAGCCGCTCAACGCCAACGAGCGGATCAAGAAGGACGACGACCCGCTGAACGTCCGGGCCCGGATCGAGAACATCTACGCCCACCGGGGCTTCGCCTCGATCGACCCGCAGGACCTGCGCGGCCGGTTCCGCTGGTGGGGGCTCTACACCCAGCGCAAGGCGGGCATCGACGGCGGCCGCACCGCCGTGCTGGAGCCGCACGAGCTCGAGGACGAGTTCTTCATGCTCCGGGTCCGGGTCGACGGCGGGCAGCTCACCCTCGCCCAGCTCCGGGTGATCGCCGACATCTCCCGCGAGTTCGCCCGGGACACCGCCGACATCACCGACCGGCAGAACATCCAGTACCACTGGATCCGGGTCGAGGACATGCCGGAGATCTGGCGCCGGCTGGAGTCCGTCGGGCTGCAGACCACCGAGGCGTGCGGCGACTGCCCGCGCATCGTGCTGGGCAGCCCGGTCGCCGGGGTGGCCCGCGACGAACTGCTCGACCCGACCCCGGCGATCGACGAGATCGTCAGCCGGTACGTCGGCGACAAGCAGTTCTCCAACCTGCCGCGCAAGTTCAAGACAACGATCTCCTGGCTGGTCGACACCCCGTACGAGGCGAACGACATCGCCTTCCTCGGGGTGGACCACCCGGAGCACGGCCCCGGCTTCGACCTCTGGGTCGGCGGCGGCCTCTCCACCAACCCGATGCTGGCCAAGCGGCTCGGCGTCTGGGTGCCGCTGGCCGAGGTGCCGGACATCTGGGCCGGGGTGGTCGGCATCTTCCGCGACTACGGCTACCGCCGGCTGCGCAACCGGGCCCGGCTGAAGTTCCTGGTCGCCGACTGGGGCGTGGAGCGCTTCCGCGAGGTGCTGGAGAAGGAGTACCTGGGCCGCACCCTGCTGGACGGCCCCGCCCCGCACCTGCCCGACAAGCAGGTCGACCACATCGGGGTGCACCGGCAGCGCGACGGCCGCCACTACGTCGGGGCCGCCCCGGTGGTCGGGCGGGTCTCCGGCGGGCAGCTCGCGAAGCTGGCCGACGTGGTCGAGGCGCACGGCAGCGACCGGGTACGGCTCACCCCGTACCAGAAGCTACTGGTGCTCGACGTGCCGCCGGAGCGGACGGAGCCGCTGGTGGAGGCGCTGCGGGGGATCGGCCTGGAGGCCCGGCCGTCCGCCTGGCGGCGCGGCACCATGGCCTGCACCGGCATCGAGTTCTGCAAGCTGGCCATCGTCGAGACCAAGGCCCGCGGCGAGGAGCTGGTGGCCCGGCTGGAGGAGCGGCTGCGCGACTTCGACGCGGACATCTCCATCCACCTCAACGGCTGCCCGAACGCCTGCGCCCGCACCCAGGTCGCCGACATCGGGCTCAAGGGCCAGCTGGTGGTCGGCCCGGACGGCCGGCAGGTGGAGGGCTTCCAGGTGCACCTCGGCGGCGGCCTCGGCATGGCCGAGGGGCAGACCGCCGGCTTCGGCCGCAAGCTGCGCGGCCTGAAGACCACCGCCGACGAGCTTCCGGAGTACGTGGAACGACTGGCCCGCCGCTACCTGGCCGGCCGGACCGAGGGCGAGACGTTCGCCAACTGGGTGATCAGGGTCGACGAGGAGGAGTTGCGATGAGTGACGCCCGTTCCGCGCCGCTGTACTGCCCGTACTGCGGCGAGGAGGACCTGCGGCCGAGCGAGGCCGGGCACGGCGCCTGGGAGTGCCACGCCTGCGCCCGCGTCTTCACGGTGAAGTTCACCGGCCTGCTCAGCCGGGCGGTGACGCGATGAACCTCGTCTCCGCCGCCAACCTGGGCCTGGTCGGGCTCGGCGGCCCCGAGCCGGCCGACCCGGCCCGCCGCGACCCAGAGGAGCTGCGCGCGCTGGCCGAGACGGCCGGCCGGGAGCTGGAGGGCGCCCCCGCGCTGGAGATCGCCCGCTGGGCGGCCGAGACCTTCGGCGACCGGTTCTGCGTGACCAGCTCGATGGCGGACGCCGTCCTCGCGCACCTGGTGTCCCGGGTCGCGCCCGGGGTGGACGTGCTGTTCCTCGACACCGGCCTGCACTTCCCGGAGACGCTGCGGGTCCGGGACGAGGTGGCCCGGCGGCTGCCGGTCACCGTCCGCTCCATCCGCCCCCGGCTCACCGTCGGCCAGCAGGACGGCGAGTACGGCCCCCGGCTGTTCAACCGCTCCCCGGACGACTGCTGCCAGCTGCGCAAGGTCGAGCCGCTGGAGCGGGCGCTGTCCGGGTACGACGCCTGGGCCGCCGGGCTGCGCCGGGACGAGTCGCCCAGCCGGGCCAACACCCCGGTGGTGACCTTCGACGCCCGGCGGGGCAAGGTCAAGGTCAACCCGATCGCGGCCTGGACCCAGGCCGACGTGGACGCCTACATCTCCCGCTACGACATCCCGGTCAACGAGCTGTTCAGCCGGGGCTACGGCTCGGTCGGCTGCTGGCCCTGCACCCGCCGCACCAGGGCGGGGGAGGACCCGCGGGCCGGCCGCTGGGCCATGTTCGAGAAGACCGAGTGCGGCCTGCACGTCTGACCGGGCCGGGGTCCGGCGCGGGATCAGCCGCGCCGGTGGGTGCCACGCCGTCCACGCCGGGCCCGGACCGGTCGGCGGGCCGGGCGGGGGCGACCGCGCCGGTGTGGGGCGGCGGCGCCGGGCGGACCACGCCGGTGGTGCTGGTCGCCCACGGCAGCCGGGATCCCCGGGCGGCGGAGGCGACGCGCGCCCTCGCCCGGGCCGTCGAGGCCGCCCGCCCCGGCACCCCGGTCCTGCCGAGCTGGCTGGACCACACCGAGCCCGGGCCGACGGAGGTGCTGCGCGCGCTGGCCGCCGCCGGGCACCACGCCGCGGTGCTGGTGCCGTTGCTGCTCACCGCCGCGTACCACCGCCGGGTGGACATCCCGGCGGCGGTGGCGGCGGCCCGGGATGCCGCGCCGGAGCTGACGGTCCGCATCACCGACGTGCTCGGCCCCGCCGACGGCACGGTGGCCCCGGGGCTGCTGGCCGGGCTGCGCCGGCGGCTGGCCGAGGCGGAGCCGAGCGGCGTGGACGCGCTGGTGCTGGCGGCGGCGGGCACCCGGGACCCCCGGGCCCGGGGCTCGGTGGGGCGGGTCGCCGCGGCGCTGGGCGATCAGTTCGCGGTGCCCTGCCGGGTGGCGTACGCCTCGGCGGCCCCGTCGGCGGCCGGCGCCGCGGTGGCCCGGCTGCGGGCTACGGGCGCCCGGCGGGTGGCGGTGTCGGCGTACTTCCTGGCGCCGGGGCTCTTCCACGACGCGGTGGTGGCGGCGGCCCGGGACGCCGGGGCGGTGGCGGTCAGCGGGCCGCTGACCGACGCGCCGGAGCTGGCCGATCTGGTGCTCCGCCGGGTCGACGCGGGGGCGTCGCTGTGATCAGTCTCGCCACCATGATCAAAGGTGCCGGCGGCGGGGTATCGGACGGGTGTGCGGGAGCGGACAGCAGAACGCCCCGGCGGGTCGGAACCCACCGGGGCGTACGGCTGTGTGATCGGTCAGGCGGAGTGAGCGCGCAGCACCCGGAGACCGCCGCGGCGCTTGACCGCGCGGCGCTCCTCCTCGCTCATCCCGCCCCAGACGCCGGCGTCCTGACCGGACTCGAGCGCCCACTGCAGGCACTCGTCGGTCACGGAGCAGCGCCGGCAGACGGCCTTGGCCTGCTCGACCTGCAGGAGAGCCGGACCGGACGTCCCGATCGGGAAGAACAGCTCCGGGTCCTCGTCGCGGCAGACAGCATGGTGGCGCCAGTCCATGGCGGCAACACTCCTCATTCTGGATGGGTGGCAGATAACGCTAGTGCTTTTCCCTTATACGCATCCGCAGTGCCGGTCGTGACGGTTCGCGTCCGACTATTCGGCAGTGCGTGAGCAGGCTCTGTTGGCACCTGGGACCTGCTGGAACAGCTCAACCTGCCGAGCATATCCAGGCAATGTCCCGGTAACTCAAGTTCGCTTGTGAATACTTTCACGAACACTGTCGATGTCAAGGGTGACGCTCGGAAAAACTCCGCACGGTGAGCAAGCTCACGACCCTTTTGTCCGGGTTTCAGGCGTCCCTGGTTACCCGCCGTGCCACAGTCGAGGATCAATATAGTACAGTCCGCGTGACATTGCTGACATTTCCGGCACCTATCCCTCGGCGTGGCGGCCACCGTCGCGCAGTGGCCAGAGCCGCTCAACCTAGGGGGTTACCCGAACCTCAGCAGATTACTCTGAGTGCGTCGGGTACGGAGGTGAATCTGACCTTTTCCCGCTCGCCGAGGTAGTCGCCGTCCAGCTGGAAGGCCTGCGGTCGAGCCGAGAGCAGCGTGAACTCGGCGACGTCGTGCAGCCGCAGCACCTGCCGGCCGCGCGGATCGGGGTGGCGGGACACGGACTGCCTCACGGTCCGTGCGGTGCTGGCGACCCGGAGCTGACGCAGCGCCATCACGTCGAGCCCGAGGTCGAACGACGCCTCCGGATTCGGGTTGATCTCCCGCTCGCCCAGGTACGTCCAGGGCGCGGTGTTCTGGATGATGACCGTGGCCAGCTCGCCCTCTGCCGCCTCACCGGGCCGCTCCAGGTTGATCGCGGGATGCCGGCGGTCGGAGGCCAGGAAGTACTGGCTGAGCGTCGAGCGGAAGTAGAGCGCCGGGGTGGAGACCCGCCCCCGTTTCCGGGCCTGCTCCACCCGGTGGATCACCGCCGCGTCCACCCCGAAGCCAGCGCAGAAGGTGAAGTAGCGGTCGTCGGCCCGGCCCAGCCCGATCGTCCGGGACCGGCCCAGCCGCAGCCCCTCCAGGATCATGCTGGTGCCCTCCGGCCACTCCCGGGGCAGGCCCAGGGCGCGGGCGAAGACGTTGGTCGAGCCACCCGGGACGGTGGCCAGGGCGGGCAGCCGCTCCGCCGAGGTGCCGCCGGTGCGGAACGTCGGCGGCTGGGCCGCCATCAGGCCGTTGACCACCTCGTTGACCGTGCCGTCACCACCCAGGGTGACGACCACGTCGACGCCCTCCTCGGCCGCCTCCCGGGCCAGATCCGTGGCGTGGCCCCGCCGGCGGGTGTACCGCACCGACAGGTCTACTTCGCTGCGCAGCGCCCGGACCAGCACGTCCCGGCTGCGCTCGCTGGTGGTGGTGGCCTTCGGATTGACCACCAGGACGGCCCGCATGGGCGGCACTGTACCGCGACGGGGCGCGGGTATCGTGGCGCGCGTGACCATCGACTCCGGCCCGGTTCCCGACACCCTGCGGTGGGCCGTACGCCTGCTGCGGGGCGAGGCGGTCGCCCTGGCGCTGCTCGCCGGCTGGCTGATCTGGGCGGACCTCACCGCCGCCAGGACCGACCTGGTGTCGGCACTGTTCGTGACCGGGTTCGCCGTCGCCGGGGCCGTCGCGCTCTGGGCGCTCGGCGGGGCACTGGCCCGCCGCCGGGCCGGTGCCCGGGCGCCGGCCATGGTGCTCCAGCTGATGCTGCTGCCGGTCGGCTGGTTCATGATCCAGGGCGGCATGGGCTGGCTCGGCGTACCGCTGATGGTGCTCGGCGTCGGCGTCTGCGCGCTGCTGGTCAGCCCGCCCACCACGCGGGCCCTCGGCGTCGGGTGAGCCGCCGGTCGCCGCGCGCGGCGCGGCGACCCGGGCTCACCAGCCGGAGGAGCGGCGGGTCAGCAGCGAGATGGTGGCCTGGCCGGCGTCCGCCGTGGCCGCGGCGCCGGTGGTCAGCGCGGTGAGCACCTTCCAGGCGAACGAGGACTCCGCGGGGAGCGTGGCGCCGCGCACCGTCGGCACCGTCACCTCGACGGTCAGCGCGTCCTCGGTGACCGCGAAGCGGCAGGACAGCTCGGCGTCGCGGGTGGCGATGGCGAGCAGCATGGCGCAGGCCTCGTCCACCGCGATGCGCAGGTCCTCGATCTCGTCGAGGGCGAACTGGAGGCGGGCCGCGAGACCCGCCGTGGCGGTACGGAGCACGCCGAGGTAGGCGCCGTCGGCGGGCACGGTGAGGTGCACCACGTCGTCGTCGGTCGTCGGCTGGCCGGTCAGTTGAGTCACGCCTCATCCCCCCGGTCGGGGACTCTACCCGCCCGGGCCTCCGGTTGGGTGGGGACGGTCACCGTCTGCGCGGCCAGGCCGTGCAGCGCCGGCCCGCTGAGCCGGTACGGGACCCACTCGTCCATCTGCACCGCGCCGATCGAGGCGTAGAAGCGGGCGGCCGGATTCCAGTTGATCATCCACCACTCCAGGCGCTCGTAGCCGCGCTCCACGCAGATCGCGGCCAGCGCGGCCAGCAGCGCCCGGCCCGCCCCGGTGCCCCGGGCCGCCGGGCGGACGTAGAGGTCCTCCAGGTAGATCCCGTGCACCCCGGCCCAGGTGGAGAAGTTGAGGAACCAGAGCGCGAAGCCGACCGGCTCGTCGTGCCCGTCCACCGCGACGTGGCCGAAGAGCGCCGGGGCGGGGCCGAACAGGGCGGCGGTCAGCTGCGCCTCGGTGAGCCGGCACTGGTCGGCGGCGCGCTCGTAGTCGGCGAGCTCGTGCACCATCGCGACGACGGCCGGCGCGTCCTCGGGACGTGCCGGCCGGATCGTCGATGCCTGGGGAGCCAGGGTCACGCCTTCTTGGTCTCCCAGAAGATCTTCGAGATCTCGTCGATCTTCTGCAGCAGCTCGTCGGCCTTGACCGGGTCGGTCGCGCCCTTGGCGCCGGCCGCGCCGGCCGCCTTGGTGGCCTCGTTGAAGAGCTGGTGCAGGTGCGGGTACTTCTCGAAGTGGGCCGGCTTGAAGTAGTCGGTCCAGAGCACCCACAGGTGGTGCTTGACCAGGTCGGCCCGCTGCTCCTTGATCAGGATCGCCCGGGTGCGGAACTCCGGGTCGGTGTTCGACTGGTACTTCTCGCAGATCATTTTGACCGACTCGGCCTCGATCCGGGCCTGCGCCGGGTCGTAGACGCCGCAGGGCAGGTCGCAGTGGGCGCTAGCGGTCAAACGGGGCATGAGGATGCGGGGAAGTCGCATCAGTGTCCTCCACGGGATGTTTGCGATGATCCAAGCCGACATTACTCCTGGGGACGTCCCCGGCAGGGGCGGAGGGGAAACCTGGTGACGGTCGAGGAGGCCGGTCCGCCGGCCCGGCTACGCCGGCCGCTGACCGCGGTGGGGGTGACCGGTCCGTCCATGTCGCCGACGCTGCGGCACGGCGACGCGGTGCTGGTCCGTCCGGGCGGCCGGCCGGTCCGGCCCGGCGACGTCGTGGTCGCGGTCTTCCGCACCCGGCCGGGGCTGCTCGTGGTCAAGCGCGCGGTCCGACCGCAGGACGGCGGTTGGTGGGTACGCGGGGACAACGAACTGGTCACCGACGACTCCCGGGCGTACGGGGTGGCCGACGTGCTGGGCCGGGTGGTGGCCCGCTACTGGCCGCGCCCGGGACGGATTCGTCGCCCACCGTTATGACCCTGCTCACATCCGGGCACCGGTGTCCACACTATGCTCGGAAGGTGCCCGGGTGACCCCCGCACCGCGTGCCGCCGCTTCCGCCTCACCTCGCGACCGCGCCGGCCGCTCCGTCTGCTCGACAGATCCTGGAGTCACCATGTCTGCGTCCACCGTGGATCCCGCTGATCCCGTCTTCCGGCTGCACCTCGGCGGCAAGATGGCCGTCGCCTCGACGGTCCCGCTGACCAGCCGGGAGGACCTCTCCCTCGCGTACACCCCGGGTGTGGCCCGGGTCTGCGAGGCGATCGCCGCCGACCCGGCCCTGGCCGACGACTACACGTGGGTGTCGCACACCGTCGCGGTGGTCACCGACGGCTCGGCCGTACTCGGGCTGGGCAACATCGGCCCCCGCGCGGCGCTGCCGGTGATGGAGGGCAAGGCGGTGCTGTTCAAGCAGTTCGCCGGCGTGGACGCGGTACCGATCTGCCTGGACACCCAGGATGTGGACGAGATCGTGGCGACGGTGAAGGCCCTCGCCCCCTCGTTCGGCGGGATCAACCTGGAGGACATCAGCGCCCCGCGCTGCTTCGAGGTGGAGCGCCGGCTGGACGAGGCGCTGCCGATCCCGGTCTTCCACGACGACCAGCACGGCACCGCGATCGTGGTGCTGGCCGCGCTGCGCAACGCGGCGACCCTGCTCAACCGCAAGCTCGGCGACCTGCGGGTCACGGTCAGCGGCGCCGGCGCGGCCGGGGTGGCCGTCACGCACATGCTGGTGGCCGGCGGAGTGAATCCCGACCAGGTGGTGGTCTGCGACTCCAAGGGCATCATCGGCCGACACCGCGCCGACCTGACCGAGACCAAGGCCCACCTCGCCGGGACGACCAACGCCGAGGGCCGGCAGGGCGACATCACCGAGGCGCTGCGCGGCGCGGACGTGCTGGTCGGCGTCTCCGGCGGGCAGATCCCGGAGGTGGCGGTGGCCGGGATGGCCCCCGGCGGCATCGTCTTCGCGCTGGCCAACCCCAACCCGGAGGTGCACCCCGAGGTGGCCGCCCGGCACGTCGCGGTGGTCGCCACCGGCCGCAGTGACTACCCCAACCAGATCAACAACGTGCTGGCCTTCCCCGGTGTCTTCCGGGGCGCGCTGGACGCCCGGGCGACCCGGATCACCGACGGGATGAAGGTGGCCGCGGCGGACGCGATCGCCGGGGTGGTGGCCGAGTCGCTCACCGCCGACGCGATCGTGCCGTCCCCGCTCGACCCGCGGGTCGCCCCGGCGGTGGCCGAGGCCGTCGCCGAGGCCGCCCGCCGCGACGGCGTCGCCCGCGCCTGAACATCGGCGGAAGGGCCCGGGCCGCCACGGCCCGGGCCCTTCTTGTCGCCCGCCGTCCTTGTTACGGTGCCCAGCATGCGTGCCGCCTATGCCTCCCGCTTCGACGCCGACAACCCGCTCGCCGCGCTCACCGTCGGTGACCGTCCCGAGCCGACCCACCCGGACGAGGACTGGGTGACCATGCAGGTACGGGCCAGTTCGCTCAACCACCACGACCTGTGGTCGCTGCGCGGGGTCGGGCTGGGCGCCGACCAGCTGCCGATGATCCTGGGCTGCGACGCGGTCGGCACCGACCCGGACGGCAACGAGGTGGTCATCTACCCGGTGGTGCCCACCCCGGGCGACCCGCGCGGCGTCTCCATCCTCTCCGAGCACTTCGCCGGCACCTTCGCCGAGCGGGTGGCCGTACCCCGGATGAACCTGCTGCCGCTGCCGGCGGGCCTGTCGGCGACCGACGCGGCCTGCCTGCCGACCGCCTGGCTCACCGCCTGGCGGATGCTGACCACCAAGGGTCGGGTCGCCGACGGCGAGTCGGTGCTGGTCCAGGGCGCGGGTGGCGGCGTCGCGACCGCGGCCGTCGCGCTCGGCTTGGCGCTCGGCAAGCGGGTGTACGCGACCAGCCGGGACGCCGGCAAGCGGGAGCGGATCGCCGAGCTGGGGGCGACCGCGCTGGAACCGGGCGCGCGCCTGCCCGAGCGGGTCGACGTGGTGATCGAGACGGTCGGCGCGGCCACCTTCGACCACTCGCTGAAGTCCGCCGCCCCGATGGCCCGGATCGTGGTCTCCGGCGCCACCGCCGGGCACGAGCCCAAGGTCAACCTGCGCCGGGTCTTCGCCATGCAGCTGGAGATCCTCGGCACCTCGATGGGCACCCCGGACGAGCTGACCGAGCTGCTGGCCTTCTGCGCCGAGCACGAGGTGCGCCCGGTGGTGGACAGCGTGGTGCCGTTCAGCAAGGTGGCGGACGCCTTCGCCCGCCTGCACTCCGGCGACGTCTTCGGCAAGGTCGTCGTCGACCACACCGCCTGACGGGACAGAGCGCCCCGAGGGGCTGCGTCAGAGGTGATCGTCGAGGGTGGCGATGTCGTTGCGGGCGGCCTCCTGGGGGAGACGCTTCCGGGCGGCCTCGTCGCCGTAGAGGGTCCAGCGGAGGAACTCCGCCGTCGTGTCGGAGATCACCCGCAGGGCGGTGCCGTCGGTGAGCAGCGCCCGGCCGTGGTCGCCCTTCGGCAGGCTGAGCATCGCCTTCGGCCAGGGCACCGCGTCGTAGACCGCCTTCCCGGCGGCGTAGTCGACCACCTCGTCGGCCTCGCCGTGCACGAAGAGTTGCGGGGCGGCGGCCCCGGCGAAGGCGGTGCCCACGCCGAGCGCGGTGCCGGCGAAGACCACGCCGGCGTCCAGCCGCTTGTCCCGGCCCGCGGTGAAGAGCCCGATGGTGGTCACCCCACCGGCCGAGTGCCCGGCCGCGGCCACCCGGTCCGTGGCCAGCCGGCCGCGCAGCGGGTCGCCGGCCTTCCCGTCCAGCGCGAGCACCTTGTCCAGCGCGTACGAGACGTCGGCCGGCTGGTTGAGCACGTCGAGGACGTTGCCGTCGGCGCCCCGGGTGGTGTGCGGGAAGGTCGGCGCGGCGACCACGAAGCCGGCCGCTGCCCAGCGGGTCAGCAGCTCCCGGTAGTCGTCCGGCCGGCCGCTCAGGCCGTGGCTGAACATCACCACCGGGAACCGGCCGGCCGCCACCGTCGCCCCGCGCTCCGCCGCGCCGCCGGCCTCGCCCCGGGCCGGGTACCAGAGGGTCACCGGCAGCGGGCGGCTGCCGTCGCGGTTCAGCTTCAGCTGGCGTACGCCGACCGCGAAGGGCTTGGCCGGCGCGGTGCCGGCGGGAACCCGCGGCGCCGGGACGGTGGCCCTCGGCGGTTCCGGCGGCGCGGCGGGCCGGACGGTCGGGGCCGCTGCCGAGCAGCCGGCGAGACCGACGCTGAGCAGCGCGGCGGCGAGCAGGAGCGGGGTACGGCGACGAGACATGAATCCGATTGTGCCCTGGCCGGCGCGGTGCCCGGCCACGGTTGGACGCAGTGTGAGCCGCGGATGACCGGTTCAGCGGTGCAGGCGGTCGTCGAGGGTGGTGACGCCGGGCAGGACCGCGTCGACGGGCAGGCGGCGGGCGGCGTCCCGGTCGTCGTAGAGGGTCCAGCGGAGGAAGTCGGTGGTGGTGGCGAGCACCGGGTCGAAGCCGGGGCGGCCCGGGGTGAGGTATTCCCCGTGCCCCTGCCCGAGCACGCCGAGGAAGGCCGCCGACCCGGTGGCCCGCTCGTAGGCGGCCCGGCCGACGGAGAGCGGTACGACCGGGTCGGCGGTGCCGTGCACGAAGAGCAGGGGAGCGGCCGGGCCGGCGAAGCTGCCGGCCAGCCCGCCGCCGGCGATGACGATCCCGGAGCGCAGCCGCGCGGAGTGGCCCGAGGTGAACATCCCGGCGGTGGTGAAGCCGCCCGCCGAGTGGCCGGCCGCGGCGACCGGGTCACGTCCAGGTGCCCGGCGAGCGGGTCGTCCGCCCGCGCGTCGAGCCGGACCAGGTACCGGATCAACCGCCAGCCGTCGGCCGGCTGGTGGCGTACGTCGGCCCGGCTGAAGTGCCGGCTGTGGAGGTTGGTGTTCGGGTAGGCCGGCGCGGCGACCACGAACCCGGCGGCGGCCCACCGGCTGGTCAGCCCGGAGTGCAGCTCGGGGAGGCTCTTCAGGCCGTGGCTGTAGACCACCACCGGGAACCGCCCGGGGGCCACCTGGCCGTTCTCGGTCGGGTACCAGAGGGTCACCGGCAGCGGCCGGGGACCGGCCGGGTCGATGGTCAGGGTGCGTACCGCGACGGGGTGCACCCGGTCCGGCGCGTGCCGGTCCGGCGGCGGCCCCTCGACCGCGGCGGCGGCCGTGCCGCAGCCGGTCAGCAGCGCTGTCATCAGCGCGGCGACCAGCCGCTGCACCCCCATTCCTTCACGGTAGGTGGCCGGGGGCGGCCCCGGTCCCGCCGTCCGGACCGCGTGGTCCCCGCCACCCGGTCCGCTTCGCCTCCACCGCTCGGATCGGACCGGTTACCCTCGGCCCGGCGGGACGGTGCGGGACGCGCGGTTTCGCTAGGGTCTCCGGCATGTCTGACGAGTACGTGGACCCCAGCGGCAACACCGAGCAGTTCCGGGCGTTCGTCCACGCCCCGGAGTCCGCCACGCCGGCCCCGACGGCGTCCCGGCTGCCGCTGATCGTCGGCGCGGCCGTGGTCGCGGCGGTGCTGGTGGCCGTGGCCGCCTGGCTCGCCTTGAGCTGAACTCCCGGTGTGTCGATCGGGCCGCGGACGGTCTCCGGAGACGCTGTGGAGCTGATGTCGTGAACGACTCAGCCATCCGTCGCCGCGGCGGCGGCGCGCCACGGACCACCTACCGCGATGAATCGTTTGCGACATCAGCTCCACAGGGAGTGGTACCCGTGCCCGGGCCGAGCCGGGTGGTGACCCGGGACCGTCAGGACCGGCACCCGTCGGCGGTCCGCGTCCACCAACCAGCGAGCGGCGGCGAGGTCAGCCGCGCGCCGCGACGACGGCCCGGGTCTCCCGGGCGATCTCCCGCTCCTCGTCGGTGTCGATCACGCAGACGCTGACCTCGGCGCCGTCCGGCGAGATGATCCGGTCGCCGTCGCCGGAGTTGCGGTCGGGGTCCACGGTGATGCCGAGCCGGTCCAGTCCGGCCAGCGCGGCGGCCCGGACCGGGGCGGCGTGCTCGCCCACCCCGGCGGTGAAGGTGATCGCGTCCACCCGCCCGAGCAGGGCGTAGTACGCCCCGACGTACCCGGTGATCCGGCGGCAGTAGACGTCGAAGGCGAGCGCCGCGGCCCGGTCCCCGGCGGCCCGCCGCTCCAGCACCTCGCGCATGTCGTTGACCCCGGTCAGGCCGAGCAGCCCGCTGCGGTGGTTGAGCAGGTCGTCGATCTCGTCCACGCCCAGCCCGCCCTCGCGGCGCAGGTGGAAGACGACCGTCGGGTCCAGGTCGCCACTGCGGGTCCCCATCACCAGGCCCTCCAGCGGCGACATCCCCATCGAGGTGGCCACGCTGCGACCGCCGGAGACGGCGCAGGCGCTCGCCCCGTTGCCCAGGTGCAGGGTGATCGTGTTCAACTCCTCGTACGGGCGCTCCAGCAGCTCCGCCGTGCGCCGGGAGACGTACGCGTGCGAGGTGCCGTGGAAGCCGTACCGGCGGACCCCGTACCGCTCGGCGGTGTCCCGGTCGATGGCGTAGGTGGCGGCGGCCTCCGGCAGGGTGTGGTGGAACGCGGTGTCGAAGACCGCGATCTGCGGCATGTCCGGCAGGGCCTCCCGGGCCACCTCGATCCCGGCCAGGTTCGCCGGGTTGTGCAGCGGGGCGAGCGGGACCAGCTCCTCGATCGCGGCGAAGACCCCGTCGTCGATCAGCACCGGCTGGCTGAACTTCCGGCCGCCGTGCACCACCCGGTGCCCGACCGCGACCAGCCCGCCCAGGTCGAGCCGGTCCAGGATCTCCCGGACGGCGGTGGCGTGGTCGGCCGGTCCGCCGCCCGGCTCGCCGACCCGTTCGACGGTGCCCTTGTCCCGCACCGTCTCGCCGTCGTAGAGCCGGTACTTCACCGACGACGACCCGCAGTTCAGCACCAGCACGCGGTCGGTCACGGGGCCTCCTCCGGCAAGGCGGCCGCCTGGATGGCGGTGATCGCCACGGTGTTGACGATGTCGGCGACGGTCGCGCCCCGGGACAGGTCGTTGACCGGCCGGCGCAGGCCCTGCATCACCGGGCCGACCGCGACCGCGCCCGCCGAGCGCTGCACCGCCTTGTACGTGTTGTTGCCGGTGTTCAGGTCCGGGAAGATGAAGACCGTCGCCCGGCCGGCCACCGTGCTCTCCGGCAGCTTCGCCGCCGCCACCTGCGGGTCGATCGCCGCGTCGTACTGGATCGGGCCCTCGACCAGCAGGTCGGGCCGGCGGGCCCGGACCAGCTCGGTGGCGGCCGCGACCTTCTCCACGTCCGCGCCCGTCCCGGAGTCCCCGGTGGAGTACGACAGCATCGCCACCCGTGGTTCGATGCCGAACCGGGCAGCGGTGTCGGCCGAGGAGATGGCGATGTCGGCGAGCTGGGCGGCGTCCGGGTCCGGGTTGACCGCGCAGTCGCCGTAGACCAGCACCCGGTCGGCGAGCAGCATGAAGAAGACGCTGGAGGCCACCGAGACCCCCGGCACGGTCCGGATGATCTCGAACGCCGGGCGGATGGTGGCGGCGGTGGTGTGGGTGGCCCCGGAGACCATGCCGTCGGCGTGCCCGGTCGCCACCATCATGGTGCCGAAGTAGTTGGGCTGCGCCACGATGTCGTGGGCCAGCTCGGCCGTGACGCCCCGGTGCGTGCGCAGCTTGGCGTACCCGGCGGCGAACTCGTCCCGCCACGCGCTGGTGGTCGGGTCGACCACGTCCGCGCCGGTCACGTCGATGCCCAGCTCGCGGGTGCGCCGGGCGACGTCGTCGGGGCGGCCGAGCAGGGTCAGGTCGGCCACGCCCCGGCGGAGCAGGATCTCCGCCGCCCGCAGGATCCGCTCCTCGGTCCCCTCGGGCAGCACCAGCCGGCGGCGGTTCGCCCGGGCCCGGTCGATCAGGTCGTACTCGAACATCAGCGGGGTGACCCGCTCGGAGCGGCTGACCGACAGCCGGCGGGCCAGGTCGACGGTGTCGACGTTGTTCTCGAACGCGCCGAGCGCCGCCTCCACCTTGCGCGGGTTGGCCGCGCTGGGCCGCCCCTCGATCCGGCTGGACGCGGCCACCGTGTCGTAGCTGTCGCTGAGCACCGACAGTACGGCGAGGCCGGTGTTCAGCCCCTCGACCAGCCGCATCACCCGGGGGTCGGGCTGTTCGCCGAGGGTGAGCACCAGACCGGCCACCGAGACCTGGCCGGCCACGTGCGCGGCGCTCGCCGCGACCAGCAGGTCGGCCCGGTCGCCCGGGGTGATCACCAGCGCGCCCTCGGTCAGGTGGCCGAGCAGGGTGGGCACGTGCGCCGCGCCGACGACGTAGTCGAGCACGTCCCGGCCGAGCGCGGCGTCGTCCCCGGCCAGCAGGGTGGCGCCGAGCGCCGCCGCCACCTCGGCCACCGTCGGCGCCGACACGGTCGGCACCTCCGGGATCGCGTACGCGGGGACGGGCAGCTCGGGCAGCGTCATCGCCCCCGGCACCCGGTTGGCGATCACCGCCAGCACCGTCGCGCCCAGGTCCTCCAGATCGTGGTACGCCCCGCGCGCGGCGGCCGCGATCGCCTCCGGCTGCTGCCCGAAGCCGTCGACCACCGGCACCACCACGCTGCCGAACTCGGTGGCCAGCCGGGCGTTGAAGGCGAGCTCCCGGGGGCCCGCGCCGTCGCCGCCGTCGGCGAAGTCGCTGCCCACCACGACCACCGCCGGGCAGCGCCGCTCGACCTCGCGGTAGCGCTCGACGATCCGGGAGATCAGCTCCTCCCGCTTGCCGTCGGCAACCAGCGCGGCCGCCTCGGCGTAGGTGGTCCCGACGAGTTCCGACGGCCTAACGCCGACGCGGTAACGGTCGCTCAGCAAGGCGAGGATGGGGTCCGGACCCGTTCCGGAGACCAGCGGGCGAAACGCGCCGATCTGCTCGACCTGTCGGGAGAGCAGCTCAGCGAGGCCGAGCGCGATAGTCGACTTTCCTCCGCCAGAACCCACGCTGGTGAGGTAGACACTGCGGGCCACGCAGTCAACCTACAAGGTCGTGGTGCCGGCCGCCCGTTGCGCATGTCAGACGGGACACACGGGAAGAACGTGAGTGAACCCCGCATCTAGACTGCCTCCCGTGACCGACAGGCCGACGGACGTCCCACCCGTGCCCGACGTGCGGTCCGTGACCGACCTCCCCGTCGTGGCCGACGGTAGGACTGTCGTCCTGACGGTGACCGAGAGTCCGACCGTCACGCTGTCCGTGCCGGAGGGGCCGACCGCCGTCCTGACGGTGACCGAGAGTCCGACCGTCGTGCAGCCCGTGACCCACTGCCCGACGGACGACAGCCCGACCACCCTCATGGCCGCGGTTCCCGAGCTACCGCCGGTCTTCGTCGATCCGAGCGGGCGGCGTCGGCGGCGCCTGCGCCGGTTCGCCTACGCCGTCGGTCTGGTGGGGCTGGCGTACACCGGGATGGTCGGCGTGAGCTTCGCCGGGGGACCGGTGAGCCCGGAGACGGTCCTCCCCTTCGTCGAGACGACGCAGCCGCCCTGGCAACCGCCACCCGCCGCGCCGGTCACCCCGGCCACGCAGGCCCCCACCGCGACCGCCGGACAGCCCTCGACGGGGGCCCGCGGCGGGTCCGCCCCCCGGTCCACATCGACCAGGAGCGCACGGCCCCCGGCGGCGGTCACCGGCACCCCGCGCCCCACCCGGAGCCCCGCGGCGCCGCCGACGACCACCACGCCCCCGACGACCGCGCCGCCCAGCACGGCTCCGCCGACCACCGACCCGCCCCCGGTGATCGACCCGTCGCCCCTAAGAGGTCGCGCAATTAGGCGGGTTCATGGTCGGCGGGTGGAGCGGGTGTCCCAGCGGTAGAGGGTCCAGGCCTG
>NZ_JBNCLC010000019.1:0-117827 GCF_049844475.1 Micromonospora sp. DT47
AGGAACCATGATCACTGATGTCTGTGCCCGTCTCCTACCCGCCCGATCCTCACTGACCTATTTGCGCGGCCTCTAAGCCGGGAACCGGCCCCGTAGCGGATGCCCACCACCTCTCCCACCGGTCAGCCCCGGGTGACGGCCCGGCCTGCGGGCCGGGGCCGACGCGTCGCGCCGCCGCCGAGCTGGACCGTGCTGGGCGTCCTGCTCGTCGTCCTGGCCGGTGTGCTCCTCGTCGGGGCGTACGCGAACGCCGCCTTCGTTCCGGACCGCCAGCAGGTCGAGGACGGTCAGGACCGGGTGCCCGCCGAGGTGGTCAACGGCGGTCCCATCATCAGCGCCGCCGCCGGGCAGACCCGCTCCTACCGGCTGCCACCGCGGACCATCGCGCTCACGTTCGACGACGGGCCCGATCCGACCTGGACCCGCGAGGTGCTGCGGGTCCTCGACGCCCACCAGGTCAAGGCCACCTTCTTCGTGGTCGGGTCCCAGGTCGCCCGGCATCCCGAGCTGGTCCGGGAGATGGCGGCCGGCGGGCACGAGATCGGCGTGCACACCTTCACCCACCCGGACCTGACCAACCTGCCCGGCTGGCGGCGACGGCTGGAGTACGCCCAGACCCAGCTGGTGGTCGCGAACGCGGCGGGGGTGCAGACCTCGCTCATCCGACCCCCGTACTCCTCGCACGCCGACGCGATCGACGACCGGGACTGGCCGCTGGTCACCGAGGCCGGCGAGCTGGGCTACCTCACGGTGCTCAACGACACAGACAGCCAGGACTGGGCGCTGCCCGGGGTGGACCGGATGATCGCCAACGTCATGCCGACCGGCTACTCCGGCGCGATCACCCTCTGGCACGACGCCGGCGGTGACCGGACGCAGACCGTCGCCGCCCTGGACCGCTTCATCCCGCTGATGAAGCAGCGGGGCTACCGGTTCACCACCACGACGGAGGGGCTGAACCTGACGCTGGCGGCCGCCGGGGTCGACCACCGGGTGACCGGGAACCCGGCCGCCTCGCGGTCGAACCGGTGGCAGGGGCAGATGCTGGTCTGGGCGGTGCAGGGCTCCGACCGCACGCTGACCGTGTTCGGGGCCCTCTTCGTGCTCGTCGGCCTGCTCACCATCGGGCGTACCGTCCTGCTGTTCGTGCTCGCCGGGCGGCACGCCCGCCGCCGTCGCTCCCCGGACTGGGCGTGGGGGCCACCGGTGACCGAGCCCGTGTCGGTGATCGTCCCGGCGTACAACGAGAAGGAGGGGATCGCCGCGGCGGTCCGGTCGTTGGCCACCGGCGATCACCCCGGGGGGATCGAGGTCATCGTCGTCGACGACGGCTCGACCGACGGGACCGCCGACATCGCCGAGGCGCTCGGCCTGCCGAACGTCCGGGTGGTCCGCAAGCCCAATGGTGGCAAGCCGAGCGCCCTGAACACGGGCGTGGCGCTGGCCCGCCACGAGCTGATCGTGATGGTCGACGGCGACACGGTCATCGAGCGCGACTCCGTCCGGCGGCTGGTCCAGCCGTTCGCCGACCCCCAGGTGGGGGCCGTCGCCGGCAACGTCAAGGTGGGCAACCGGGACAGCCTGATCGCCAAGTGGCAGCACATCGAGTACGTCATCGGCTTCAACCTCGACCGCCGCCTCTACGAGACCCTCCGCTGCATGTCGACGGTGCCCGGGGCCATCGGCGGGTTCCGGCGGCAGGCGCTGGTCTACGGCGGCGGGATGACCGACGACACCCTGGCCGAGGACACCGACATCACCATGGCCCTGGGCCGGGCCGGCTGGAAGGTCGTGTACGAGGAGACGGCCCGGGCGTGGACCGAGGCGCCGGCCACCCTGGGACAGCTGTGGAAGCAGCGCTACCGGTGGAGCTACGGCACCATGCAGGCGATGTGGAAGCACCGCCACTCCCTGCTCGACCGGGGCGCCTCCGGCAGGTTCACCCGCCGGTGCCTGCTGTTCCTGAGTCTGTTCGGGGTGCTGCTGCCGCTGCTGGCGCCGGTGATCGACCTGCTGGCCCTCTACGGCCTGTTCTTTCTCGACCGGACCGCGACGGCGGTGGCCTGGCTGGCCATGCTGGCGGTGCAGATGGTGACCGCAGTAGTGGCGTTCCGGCTGGACCGGGAGAAGCTGGGTGTGCTGTGGGTCCTCCCGCTCCAGCAGTTCGTCTACCGGCAGCTGATGTACCTGGTGATGATCCAGTCGGTGGTCACCGCCATGACCGGCGGCCGGCTGGGCTGGCAGAAGCTGCGGCGTACCGGTCTCCAACCGGCCGCGCGGAGCGGCCCGAGCTGACCGACGTCGGGTTCACCGGTCCGCGCCCGGCGCGTCAGCGGGTCAGCCGGCGCGGCGGGCGAGGTCGAGGGCGTACTCGGGCCACCAGACGCCGCTCTCCGGCTCCCCGGGGCGGCAGGCCCCGTCGGACTCGCCCGGGTACTTGATCCAGAGCAGGGCGTCCACCCGCGCGTGGCCGGGGTCGGCCGTCGGCTCCTCGCCGAGGACCCGGCCCGGCGGATTGCACCAGCTCGGCGCCCCGCCCACGGTGGCGCCCCGGTACGGACCGTTGCCGTTGCGGCTGGTGTCGATGACGAACCGCGTGTCCCCGCCGAGCGCCTCGGAGATCCGGTGACCGTAGCGGACGTTCTCCTCCGTACGCACGAAGTTGGCCACGTTCAGCGCGAAGCCGTCCGCGTCCGCGATCCCGGCCCGACCGAGGGCCGCCGCGAGCCGGGCGACGTCGGAGATCCAGGCGGGATGTCCCGCGTCGAGATAGACCCGGGCGCTGCCGGTGCTGCGGAGCACGGTGACCGCGTCGCGCAGCAGCGCGAGCCGTCCGTCGACGTCGCGGACACAGCCCTCGACGGCGTCCGGGACCGCGCCGGGTTCGAGGACCACGGTGACCGGCCGGCCGGCGACACCGGAGGCGAGGTCCCGGATCCAGCGCTGGTAGTCCGCCGCGCTCTCGGCGCCGCCGGTGCCGCGCCGCCCGCAGTCGCGCTGCGGCACGTTGTGCACGACGAGCACCGGCATCTGACCGGCGATGGTCGCCTGGTCCAGGAACGCGGCCACCTCGTCGCGGACTTCGACCGGCCCCCCGGTCAACCACTTCGCGCTCGGGCGGCTGCCGATCCGGCGTAGCGCCGCGGCGTCGGCGGTCCGCCCCTCGGCCTCCCAGCGGGTGGCCTGTTCGTCCGCCGGGTTGGCCGGATCGACGTAGAAGACGGGCGGCAGGGGCGGCGCGGACGCGTCGGCGCCGCCCTGCGCCGGCGTCGGCCGCGGCGGGGGCTCGCCGCCGCAGCCGGCAACCAGGAGCGCCAGGACGGCGCCGGCCGCTACGGCCGATCGGCGTACGGGCCGGGTGAGATGCGGCAACAACAGGGACGTCCGTTCTCGCAGGAGGGGTGTCGGAGCGGCCGGCTCAGTCGTCGTCCTCGTCGTCGAGGCGGGCCAGCCAGGTGGCGAAGCGCTCGATCGGGGTCTCGAACTCGGGGTTCAGGTCGACGAAGTCGCGGAGCCGCTCGCCGAGCCACTCCAGGGTGATCTGCTCGTCGCCCCGGCGCTCGACCAGTTCCTCGATGCCACGGTCGGTGAAGTACATCCGTACGTCCTTGTCAGGTCGCCGCCGACGGAACCGGGGCAGAGCCGTCGTGCTGACGGTCTCTGCCCCGGTCCTCGGCGGTGCGGTCAGGTCACGGGCGGGGGAGGGCCGCCTCGATCAGCGCGGTCTGCTCGACCTCGTGCATCTTGGCCGAGCCGACCGCCGGGGCCGCCGCGGCCGGGCGGGAGATCCGCCGCAGCCGGACGTCCGTCAGGTGCTCCAGCAGGTTGAGCGCGACGAACGACCAGGCGCCCTGGTTGGCCGGCTCCTCCTGCACCCAGGCGAAGTCCTCGGCGTTCGGGTACTGCGCCAGTGCGGCCCGGATCTCCTCTACCGGCAGCGGGTAGAGCTGCTCCATCCGGATGATCGCGGTGTTGGTGACGCCCCGCTCGGCCCGGGCCTGGAACAGGTCGTAGTAGATCTTGCCCGAGCAGAGCAGCACCCGCTTCACCTGCTCCGGCGCCACGGCGGCGGTGTCCCGCAGCACCGGCTGGAAGGTGCCGGTGGTGAAGTCCTCGACCGAGGAGACGCAGAGCTTGTGCCGCAGCAGCGACTTCGGCGTGAACACCACCAGCGGCTTGCGCTTCGACGACAGGGCCTGACGACGCAGCAGGTGGAAGTAGCTCGCCGGGGTGGTCGGGATGGCCACCCGCATGTTGTCCTCGGCGCAGAGCTGGAGGAACCGCTCCGGGCGGCCGGAGGTGTGGTCCGGGCCCTGGCCCTCGTGGCCGTGCGGCAGCAGCAGGGTGACCGCGGAGCGCTGGCCCCACTTCACCTCGCCGGACGAGATGAACTCGTCGATCACCGACTGGGCGCCGCTGACGAAGTCACCGAACTGAGCCTCCCAGCAGACCAGCGCGTTGACGTTCTCCACCGAGTAGCCGTACTCGAAGCCCATCGCGGCGTACTCGCTGAGCAGCGAGTCGTGCACGAAGAACCGGGACCGCTCGCCGTCGCCGGTGAGCGTCTTCAGCGGCAGGTAGTCGTCGCCGGTCCTGGCGTCCACCACCGAGGCGTGCCGCTGGACGAACGTGCCGCGGCGGGAGTCCTGACCGGCGAGCCGGACGGTGACCCCGTCGTGCAGCAGCGCGCCGAACGCGATGATCTCGCCGTAGCCCCAGTCGATGTTGCCCTCGACGGACATCTTCGCCCGCCGATCGAGCAGCTGCTGGATCCGCTTGTGCGGGGTGAAGCCCTCCGGCAGGTTGACGTGCGCCTCGCCGACGGCCTTGACCACGGCGGCGTCGGTCGCGGTCTCCACGAGCGGCTCCGGCTCATCCTGACGGGGCGGCCGGCTGAGCTGGCGCGGGGTGGTGGCGGCGTCGCGGGTGGCCTTGAAGACCCGCTCCAGCTGCGACTGGTAGTCGCGCAGCAGTTCCTCCGCGTCCTCCACGGTGATGTCACCCCGCCCGATGAGCTCCTCGGTGTAGAGCTTCCGGACCGACCGCTTCGAGTCGATGATCTTGTACATCTGCGGGTTGGACATCGACGGGTCGTCGCCCTCGTTGTGCCCGCGCCGGCGGTAGCAGACCATGTCGATCACGACGTCCTTGTTGAACGCCTGCCGGTACTCGAAGGCCAGCCGGGCGACCCGGACCACGGCCTCGGGGTCGTCGCCGTTGACGTGGAAGATCGGCGCCTGGATCATCCGGGCGACGTCGGTGCTGTAGAGGCTGGAGCGCGAGTACTCCGGGGCGGTGGTGAAGCCGACCTGGTTGTTGACCACCACGTGCACGGTGCCGCCGGTGCGGTAGCCGCGCAGCTGGGACAGGTTGAGCGTCTCGGCGACCACGCCCTGGCCGGCGAAGGCGGCGTCACCGTGCACCGCCAGCGGCAGCACGGTGTAGCCCTCCAGCTTGAGGTCGATCCGGTCCTGCTTGGCCCGGACGATGCCCTCCAGCACCGGGTCGACGGCCTCCAGGTGCGACGGGTTCGCCACCAGCGAGACCTTGACCGCGTGGTCGCCGTCCGGGGTGGTGAACTTGCCGTTCTGGCCGAGGTGGTACTTCACGTCGCCGGAGCCCTGCGTCGAGCGCGGGTCCAGGTGCCCCTCGAACTCGGAGAAGATCTTCTCGTACGGCTTGCCGACGATGTTGGCCAGCACGTTGAGCCGGCCGCGGTGGGCCATGCCGATGACGACCTCGTCCAGCCCGCCCTCGGCGGAGGCCTCCAGCACCTCGCCGAGCAGCGGGATCAGCGACTCGCCGCCCTCCAGCGAGAAGCGCTTCTGGCCGACGTACTTGGTCTGCAGGAAGGTCTCGAACGCCTCGGCGGCGTTGAGCCGGTTGAGCACGTGCTTCTGCTCGTCCGGGGCGGGCTTCTCGTACTTGCGCTCGATCCGCTCCTGGATCCAGCGCCGCTCCTCCGGGTCCTGGATGTGCATGTACTCGATGCCGACCCGGCGGCAGTACGAGTCGCGCAGCACGCCGAGGATCTCCCGCAGCTTCATCCGCTGCCGGCCGGCGAAGCCGTTGACCGGGAAGACCCGGTCCAGGTCCCACAGGGTCAGCCCGTGCTGGAGGACGTCCAGGTCCGGGTGCTTGCGGATCTTGAACTCGAGCGGGTCGGTGTCGGCCATCAGGTGGCCGCGCACCCGGTACGCGTGGATCAGCTCGTGCACCCGCGCGGTCTTGTTGATCTGACCCTCGGAGTCGACCGCGACGTCCCGCACCCACCGGACCGGCTCGTAGGGGATCCGCAGCGAGGTGAAGATCTGGTCGTAGAAGCCGCGCTCGCCGAGCAGCAGCTCGTGCATCACCTTGAGGAACTCGCCGGACTGCGCGCCCTGGATGATCCGGTGGTCGTACGTGCTGGTCAGCGTGATGATCTTGCTGACCGCCAGCTCGGCGAGGGTGGCCTCGCTCATGCCCTGGTACGGCGCCGGGTACTCCATCGCGCCGACGCCGATGATGGCGCTCTGCCCCTGCATCAGGCGCGGGATCGAGTGCACCGTGCCGATGCCGCCCGGGTTGGTCAGCGAGATCGTGGTGCCGGAGTAGTCATCCATGGTCAGCTCGTTGCGGCGGGCGCGCCGGATCACGTCCTCGTACGCCTGCCAGAACTGCCGGAAGTCCATCTGCTCGCAGGCCTTGATGGAGGGCACCACCAGGTTGCGGGAGCCGTCCGGCTTGGTCAGGTCGATCGCGATGCCCAGGTTGACGTGCTCCGGGCGGACCAGGGCCGGCTTGCCGTCGACCTCGGCGAAGGAGTTGTTCATCTCCGGGTGCTCGACCAGCGCCCGGACCAGCGCGTAGCCGATGAGGTGGGTGAAGCTGACCTTGCCACCTCGCCCGCGGGCGAGGTGGTTGTTGATCACGATGCGGTTGTCCACCAGGAGCTTGGCCGGGACCGCGCGGACGCTGGTCGCGGTCGGCACGGCCAGCGAGGCGTCCATGTTCTGGACGATCTTGGCGGCCACGCCGCGCAGCGGGGTGGTGCCGGCGCCGCCGGCCGCCGGGGCCTTGGCCGCCGGCTTCGCCGGGGCGGCCTTGGCGGGGGCCGGCTTGGCCGGGGCGGCCTTGGCCGGGGCCGGCTTGGCCGGCGCGGCCTTCGCGGCCGGCTGGGTCACGGTCGCGGCCGCCTCCTGCTGACCGGACGGCTCAGGCGCGGCCGGCTTCGGCGGGGCCTTCTCCTCGGCCGGGCGGGCGGTGGCGGCACCGGGCGCCGGCCGGTAGTCGGCGAAGAAGTCGTGCCAGGCCGAGTCGACGCTCGAGGGGTCGGCGAGATAGCGCTGGTACATCTCCTCGACGATCCACTCGTTCGGGCCGAAACCCGCCAGTGGGTTCTCCTGCGAAGTCTGCTGGGTTGACACGGCCGGTAATCGCCTCTTTCACGCGGGTTCGTATGTCACGCGGTACCCACCGGCACCCGGAAACGGGCGCACGGGACGGTCCCCAGGCTACGCCGTGAGAATGCGCCCGGCATTTCCGCCTCCGACGGGTGGTCCGTTTCACAGAAGATGCCAGAAGTTCAGCAAACCCGGCGTGTTCCGCCGACTCCTGTTACGGCGGGAACGGCCCCGGTGCGGCGGCGGTCAGCCGTCGCGCCGGGGCCGTCCGGGCCGCACCGGTCAGGAGATGTCCCGCCGCCGGGTGATCAGGACGCCGGCGACGCCGCTGGCCAGGGCGTACCCGACCAGCACCAGCGCGCCCACCCACCAGTCGGGGGTCAGCTCCGAGGCCGCGCCGCTGATCATCACCTGGGACGCCACGGCTGGCCAGACCACCTGCCACTTCACCACTGCCGCGCTGTCCAGCCAGCCGGAGAGCAGGAAGAACAGCAGCTGCACCACCTGGGTGCCGACGAGGTAGAGCACCGCGGCGGTGATCACCGCGCCGAGCTGGTTGGGGATCAGCGTGCCGATGCCCACTCCGAGGATCGTCCAGATCGCGTACGCCAGCAGGTTGAGCAGCAGCGCCCGGTGCACGGTCCACTCGCCGAGCTGGGTGCCGTGCCCGTCGAGGGTCAGGAAGATCGCCCCGGCGACCAGGTCGATCACCGTGGTGGCCAGCCAGAAGCCGAAGCCGAGCAGCGAGGCCGCGCCGAGCTTGGCCAGGATCACCGAGGTGCGTCGCGGGGTGGTGAGGAAGGTGGTGGTCGCCGTCTGGTGGAAGAACTCGTTGGTGACCATCAGGATGCCGATCAGCATCACGAAGAGCAGCCCCAGGTACTGACCCGAGGTGTACAGGTTGGCCGCCTGGGCGGGAGCGGTCGCCTGCTCGGCGGTGACTCCGAATTCCTCCGCGTTGCCGCCGAGAGCCACGTGGGCGAGCCAGGCGTTGAGCGCGAAGGCCAGGACGATCGACAGGAACGCCCCGAGACCCAGCAGCCACCACGTGCTGGTCGTACGGATCTTGAGCAGTTCGGACCGGACGAGGTTCATCGGATGCCCGCCTTTCCGGCCGTCAGCTCCAGGAAGACCCGTTCCAGGTCGGGTCGTTCCGAGGTGAGTTCGTGCAGTTCCACGCCGGCGGCCAGGGCGGCCCGGCCGACGGTCGGCGCGTCCACCCCGTCGACCAGCAGGGCGCCGTGCCCGTCCGGGGTGACGGTGGCCGACTGCGCCGTGAGCGCGCTGGTCAGCTCCTCGGCCTGCGGGGTGCGCACCCGCACCCGGGCGCCGGTGGCCATCGAGCCGATCACCTGCTCCACCGGACCCTGCCGGACCAGCTGGCCGGCCGCGATGATCACCACGTCGTCGGCGAGCAGCTGCATCTCGGAGAGCAGGTGGCTGGAGACCAGCACCGTCCGACCCTCCTGGGCCAGGCTCTTGAGGAACCCGCGCATCCACCGGATGCCCTCCGGGTCCAGCCCGTTCGCCGGCTCGTCGAGGACCAGCACCCGCGGGTCACCGAGCATCGCCGCGGCGATGCCGAGCCGCTGCTTCATGCCCAGCGAGTAGCCCTTGAACTTGCGCTTCGCCGCCGGGGTCAGCCCGACCAGGGCCAGCGCCTCGTCGGCACGCCCCTTCGGCAGGCCGGCGGCCGCGCAGATCACCCGCAGGTGGTTGAGCCCGGTACGGCCCTTGTGCGCGCTGGACGCCTCCAGCACCGCCCCGACGTGCCGCAGCGGGTCGGTGAGGTCGGCGTACCGGCGCCCGCCGATGGTCGCGTCGCCGCTGGTCGGGGTCACCAGGTTGAGCAGCATGCGCAGGGTGGTCGTCTTGCCGGCGCCGTTAGGGCCGAGGAAGCCGGTCACCCGACCGGGCTCGACGGTGAAGGACAGGTTGTCCACCGCCCGGACGTTCTTGTACTGCTTGGTCAGTCCGGACACGACGATCTGGCCGGTGCTGGGGCTCCACTGCCCGTCGGACATCGCTCTCCTCCCGTGCGGCGACGCGTCGCGCGCCGCGCTGTGCGGCGCCGTTGCGGACAGCGCCGTGGCACAGCCTGGCAAGCCCGGTCAACCCGGTCAATCGCCCGTGATCGGCAACCGGGTCTCCACCTCAGGCAGGAGGCGGTCGTCCTCAGGGACGAGACGCGGGCTCCGGCGGCAGCGCGATCCAGGTGGCCCGGGCCCGCCCGAGCAGCGCGCCGGTCGGGCCGTACAGGCTGGTGTGCACCAGCGCCTTGCGGCCCTGCGCCTCGACCAGCTCGCCGGTCACCACGCAGGCGTCGCCGGGGGCGGGCAGCGCGTCCACCACGGCGGCGATCCGGCCGAGGACGTACGGCCGGCCGGGGGCGATCACCGCCCAGCCGCCGGGGCAGTCCAGCGCCGCCCAGACCGTCGCCGGCGCCACCCGCTCCGGGACGCGGAACGGCGCGGCGGTCCGGCCGTCCGGCAGCCGGCCGGGGAAGATCCGCAGCCCGTCCGGGCGGTCCGGGCCGCAGACGTAGCAGTTGGGGAAGGGGTGGTCCACCAGCCCGGGGTACGCCGCCGAGGCGGCCGACGCCGTCGCGGCGTCGACCGGGGCGACCGCCGTCGGGAGCTCGTCGGTCGGCTGGACCCGCGCGACCAGCTCCCCGTCCGGGTCGAGGACGTCGCCGTCGGCCACGGTCAGCGGGGTGTCCAGCGGTGGCGGCCGGCGCAGGGTCACCTCGACCGGCCGGTCGCCGCCGTACCCGCCGGCGAACACCCCGGCGCTCCAGCCGCCGTTGCCCGATCCGGGCGGTCCGTTGTACCGGGACTCGATGATCATCGACGTACCTCCGTGCCGTCCGGCGCCGTCGCCGGTTCCGCCCGGCAGCCTCGCACGTCGCCACTCGGGGCGGACCGCCGACCGCCGTTCACCGGATCGACACCCTGGCCGGGCTGGCCGGCAACCCCGGGCCCCTACACAGGTCCCATGGCCGTTCTGCACGCCGCTGGCGCACCCCTCACGACCAGCGGATACACCCTTCTGATCGCCGACGACCCGACCCAGGTCGCGGCCGCGCAACGCCTGCGTCACGAGGTGTTCGCCACCGAACTCGGCGCCACGCTGCGCCCGGGCGAGGCCGGGCTGGACGCCGACGAGCTCGACGCCCACTGCGACCACCTGATCGTCCGCGATGAGCGCACCGGCCTGGTGGTCGGCACCTACCGGCTGCTGCCGCCGGGCCGGACCGACCGCCGGTACGCCGAGGGCGAGTTCGACCTGACGGCGCTCGACCCGCTCCGAGACATGCTGGTCGAGGCGGGCCGCTCGTGCGTCCACCCCGACCACCGCTCCGGCGCGGTGATCAACCTGATGTGGGCGGGCATCACCCGCTACCTGCATCTGCGGGGCTCGCGCTGGCTGGGCGGCTGCGCGTCGGTGCCGGTCGTCGACGGGGGCCGGGCCGCCGCCGAGGTCTGGGCCCAGGTGCGCGCGAAGCACCTGGCGCCGCCGCCGATGCGGGTCCGCCCGCTGCGTCCCTGGTTCGCCGAGCCCGACGCGTTCCCGGCGGACCGGGCGGGGGGCGGCGCCGCTGGTCGGGCCATGGTCCCGCCGCTGCTGCGCGGCTACCTCCGGCTCGGCGCCTGGATCGCCGGTGAGCCGGCGTACGACTCGGACTTCCGGTGCGCCGACTTCTACGTGCTCTTCTCCCTGGACCGGATGAACCCGCGCTACCTGCGGCACTTCCTGGGCGGGGGCGAGAAGTGAGCGCCGACCTCTGGCGGCCCTCCTCCGGCTGCGGGCCGGACTGCCTGCCGCTGCCGGGCGAGGTGCCGGCCGTACCGCCGCTGTGCCGGGCGGCCCGGCTGGTCGGCGTACTCGGGATGCTGCTGGCCGGGGCCGGGATGGCCGCGCTGCTGCCGGTGCTGCCCCCGGCGCAGCGGGCGGCGGCGGTGCGGGGCTGGGCGCGGGGGACCGCGCGCGCCCTCGGGGTACGGCTGGAGATCCGCGGCCGGCTGCCCCGCCGGCGGGCGCTGCTGGTCGCCAACCACGTCTCCTGGCTGGACATCCTCGCGGTGCTGGCCGTCGCCCCGGCCCGGATGCTGGCCAAGCGGGAGGTCCGGGACTGGCCGCTGGTGGGGTTGCTGGCCCGCATCGCCGGCGCGGTCTTCGTGGACCGGTCGCGGCCCCGGGAGCTGCCGGCGACGGTGGCGCGGCTCGCCGCCGCGCTGCGCGCGGGCGACCCGGTCGCGGTCTTCCCGGAGGGTACGACCTGGTGCGGCGCCGCCCGGTCGGCCGCCTGCCGGCCGGACCGGGGCTTCCGGCCGGCGGCCTTCCAGGCGGCGATCGACGCCGGGGCGCCGGTGGTGCCGGTACGGATCGGCTACCGCTGCGCCGCCACCGGTGAGTGGACCGCAGCGGCCGCCTTCCTCGGCGAGGAGAACCTCTGGCAGTCGGTACGCCGGGTGCTCGCCGCCCGCGACCTGGTGGTGGCCGTCTCGGTCGCCGCGGCCCTGCACCCGGCCCGGGACGCGGACCGGCGGCTGCTGGCCCGGGCCGCCGAGTCGGCGATCCACCTGGTGCCCGCCCCGGCCTCCGCGCCGGTCGCGGTGCGTCCGGTGCCGGTCCCGACGCCCCTGCCGATGCCGGTCGCCGAGCGGGAGCTCGATCTGGCCGCCTGATCCCAGACCACTCGCGACAGTCTTGTTCTATCGCGATGTATCGCGTTACACTTCCTCGTGAGGCGCGCCGCCCGGCCGCGCCGCAGGCGAAGGGAGGCGACGCCATGACCACCTGGACGATCGACGAGCCGCAACGGTTCACCCTGGACGATCCGGTCACCACGCTCGACGTGCGGCTGATCAGCGGCCGGCTCAACGTGGTCGGCACCGACGGCCCGACCCGGATCGACGTCACCCGGGCCGGCGGAGACCGCCGCCCGCTGCTGGTCGAGCACCGCGACGGGCGGCTCAGCGTCCGGCAGGAGCGGAAGTTCCGCTGGTCGGAGGTGCTCCGGTGGGTCGGGCCGTTGGCCCGCTGGCCCCGGGTCGACGTCTCGGTGGCGGTCCCGGTCGACGTGCTGGCCACCCTCCGGCTGATCGACGGCTCGCTGATCGCCTCCGGGCTGCGCGGGGAGACCCGGGCGGAGGTGACCTCCGGCCAGATCACCCTGATGGGACTGCGTGGCCGCACCACCGCCAAGATCACCTCCGGCCCGGTGGAGGCGCTCGGGGTGGGCGGCGAGCTGAGCCTCGAGACCGTCTCCGGTGAGGTGATCCTCGCCGACAGCGCGCCCGCCTCGGTCCGCGCGCACACCATCTCCGGCGCCATCACCTGCGACTTCGACAACCCCCGGCGCAGCGAGATCCGGCTCAGCACCATCTCCGGCGGCATCACGGTCCGGGTACGCGAGGACAGCGACCTCGCCGTCCGGCTGCACACCGCGTCCGGGCGGATCACCAGCGGCTTCCCTCAGGTGCGCTCCGGGACCCGCCTCGGGGCGGTGCACGACAGCGAGGGGGTGCTCGGCGCCGGCGAAGGTAGGCTCTGGGCGTCCGCGACGTCGGGCAGCATCGCGCTGCTCGCCCGCCCGGTGGACGACGACCAGGAGGAGCTGCCGTGACCGCCGTGTTCAGTCACGGGCGGCTCCGGCTCTACCTGCTCAAGCTGCTCGACGACGGCCCGAAGCACGGGTACGAGCTGATCCGCCTGCTGGAGGACCGCTTCCTCGGCCTGTACGCCCCCAGCGCCGGCACCATCTACCCCCGGTTGCAGCGGCTGGAGGTCGAGGGCCTGGTCACCCACACCGCCGCCGGCGGCCGCAAGGTCTACGAGATCACCGACGCGGGCCGGGCCGAGCTGCGGCAGCGGGCCGACGAACTGGCCACCCTGGAGTCCGACATCAGCGCCTCGGTGCAGGACCTCTCCGCCCTGGCCGGCGAGATCCAGACCGAGGTACGCGGCTCGGTGCGCGACCTCAAGCGGGAGCTGCGCGACGCGGCCCGGCAGACCCGGCACACCCGCTTCGAGCGCCCCGGCCCCGGTCCGGCGCACGGCCCCGGTCCGGCGCCCACCGCGAACGGGTCGCCCCTGCTGACCGAGTTCGACCAGCGGCTCGCCGCGTTCACCGTGGAGGTCGGCGCCCTGGTCCGGGCCGGCCGGCTCAGCGACAACCAGCTCCGGACCGCCATCCGGGTCCTCGACGGCGCACTGGACGGGCTGCGCCGGCTGCTGCGCTGAGCAGCTCACAGCCTTTTTCCAGGAATCGTCCAGCGCCGGCGCAGCGAGGTCACGGATGATGGCGTCCATGGCCGCTACCCAGACCGAGGCGCGACTGCTCGTCGTCGAGGACGACCCGAACATCCTCGAACTGCTCTCCGCCAGCCTGCGCTTCGCGGGTTTCGACGTGGCGACCGCCACCAGCGGCAGCGCGGCGTTGCACGCCGCCAAGGACCACCGTCCCGACCTGGTCGTGCTCGACGTGATGCTGCCCGACCTGGACGGTTTCGAGGTCATCCGGATGCTCCGCGAGGGCGGCACGCGTACCCCGGTGGTCTTCCTGACCGCCCGGGACGCCACCGACGACAAGATCCGCGGGCTGACCCTGGGCGGCGACGACTACGTCACCAAGCCGTTCAGCCTGGAGGAGCTCACCGCCCGGATCCGGGCGGTGCTGCGGCGTACCGCCACCGGTGAGCACGCCCCGTCCCGGCTCACCTTCGCCGACCTCGAGCTGGACGAGGAGACCCACGAGGTGCACCGGGCCGGCCAGCGGGTGCAGCTCTCGCCGACCGAGTTCAAGCTGCTGCGCTACCTGATGCTCAACGCCAACCGGGTGCTCTCCAAGGCGCAGATCCTCGACCACGTCTGGAACTACGACTTCCGGGGCGACGACAACATCGTCGAGTCCTACATCTCCTACCTGCGCCGCAAGGTGGACAACACCCAGCCGCGGCTGATCCACACCCTGCGCGGGGTCGGCTACGTGCTGCGCAAGCCGGCGGCGTGAGCGTCGTCCACGAGGCGAAGGGCCGGCTCCGGAGCGTCCCGCTCCGGATAAAGCTGGTCGCGTCCGTCCTCGCGCTGGTGGCCGCGGCGCTGGTGGTGATCAGCTCGCTGACCACGTACTTCCTCCGCGACTACCTGGTCGGGCAAGTGGACGGCGAGCTGCGCGGGGCCAGCGAGTACCTCGGCGGCCGGGTGCTGCCGGCGTTGGAGAACGGCAGCGCCCGCTCAGCCACCCTGCCCACGGACTACGTCGTGGCGCTCGCCAACGACCAGGAGACCCGGTTCATCGGGTGGGACCCCAACCTGGAACAGGACGACCTGCCGGCGGTCCCCGCCGACCTGGCCGGCTTCCGGGCGGACGAGGGGGGCCCGTTCACCGTCCGCTCCCAGGACGGCCGGGACCGCTGGCGGATGTTCTACCGGGAGCTGCCCGACGGCCGGGTGCTCGCGGTCGGGCAGCACCTCACCGACGTCGACCTGGCGGTCAAGCGGCTGGTCTGGATAGACCTGCTGGTCGGCGGCGCGGTGCTGATCCTGCTCGCCTCGATCGGCGCGGCGATCGTCCGGACCAGCCTGAAACCGCTGGTGGAGATCGAGCGTACGGCCGCCGCGATCGCCAGCGGCGACCTCACCCGGCGGGTCCCCGACCCGGAGGAGGGCCAGCCCTGCGCCACCTCCGAGCTGGGTCGGCTCTCCCGGGCGCTGAACGCGATGCTGGCTCAGATCGAGGCCGCCTTCACCGCCCGCGCCGCCTCGGAGACCGCCGCCCGGTCGGCCGAGTCCAGCGCCCGGGACGCCGCGTACGCCGCGCAGGCCTCCGAGGCGCGAGCCCGACGCTCCGAGGAGCGGATGCGGCAGTTCGTCGCGGACGCCTCGCACGAGCTGCGTACCCCGCTCACCACCATCCGCGGCTTCGCCGAGCTGTACCGGCAGGGCGCGGCGCGGGCGCCGGAGCAGATCGCCGCCCTGCTGCGCCGGATCGAGGACGAGGCGGCCCGGATGGGACTGCTGGTGGAGGACCTGCTGCTGCTCGCCCGGCTGGACCGGGAACGCCCGCTCTCGCTGGCCCCGGTGGAGCTGCCGGTGCTCGCCTCCGACGCGGTGCAGGCGGCCCGGGTGGTCGCCCCGGACCGCCGGATCGAGCTGGAGATCGAGCCGGGTTCCGGTCCGCTGGTGGTGCACGGGGACGACGCCCGCCTGCGGCAGGTGATCGGCAACCTGATGACCAACGCGCTCACCCACACCCCGCCCGAGGCGTCGGTGACCCTGCGGCTGCGGACCGAGCCGGGCAACCTGGCCGTGGTCGAGGTGGCGGACACCGGTCCCGGGCTCATCCCGGAGCAGGCTGAACGGGTCTTCGAGCGCTTCTACCGCGCCGACGCCGCCCGGACCCGCCGGGCGAGCGGGATCACCAGCACCGGGCTGGGGCTGGCCATCGTCGCGGCGCTGGTCGCCGCCCACCACGGCATGGTCGAGGCCGCCGAGACCCCGGGCGGCGGGGCGACCTTCCGGGTCCGGCTGCCGCTGCTGCCCGACGCCGGCAGCGAGGCCGAGTGACTTTCAGAAAACTTCCAGGTGGGCCCCAGGCTCGTGACAGTGCGAAGAGAGAGGCTGGCTCCATGACCGAGTTCGAGACCGACCCCCAGCGGCGGCCGGCCGCCTCCGACGCCGAGCCGTCGTACCCCACCGCCGAGCTGTCCCGCGTCGAGCACGGGCAGTCCGACCCCACCGCCGCCTTCCCGGCCACCACGGCCGACCGACCGGGCGACGTCGCTGGCGCCGCGGGGGAGCCGGCCGGCTCCCCGTCCGTCCCGGCCTCCGGTTCGCCGTCCGCGCCGGCCTCCGACGCCCCGTATGCGCCGGGCGTCCCGTACGCCCAGACCTCCGCCGCGCCGTACCCGTCGGCCGGCGCCACGACCTCGGCCGCGTACCCGGCCGGCGGGGCACCCGGCGCCGACCAGGGGTACCGGGCCGGCTACCAGCCCTACCCGGTTCCCGGCCAGCACGGCCAGTACCCGGCCGCCGGCTACCAGCCCGGCTGGGCCGCCGGCCACCCGGGCGGCCCCGGCGGCCCGGTGCCGCCGCAGCACGGCGGCCAGCCGATGCCGCCCTGGGCCGCCGGCCCGGCTCCCCGCCCCTCGAAGGTGGCCAAGTTCGTCGGCGCCGGCGTGGCCGTCTTCGCCCTGATGCTCGGCTCCGGCGTGGCCGGCGGCGCGCTCGCCCTGGCCGTAGACGGCGACTCGGGCGGCATCACCCGCACCTACTCGGCCGCCCCGGTGATCAACAGCGCCGACCTGCCGAAGATCGCCGCCGCGGTGCAGGACAGCGTGGTCTCCATCCTCACCGACAACGGTGAGGGTTCCGGTGTGATCCTCAGCGCCGACGGCTACGTGCTCACCAACAACCACGTGGTCGCCTCCGCCTCCGGCGACACCGTCCGGGTGGTCTTCGCCGACGGCAAGACCGCCCAGGCCAAGATCGTCGGCACCGACCCGAAGACCGACCTCGCCGTGGTCAAGGCGAGTGGCGTCGACAACCTCAAGGCGGCGAAGTTCGGCGACAGCGACGGGATGCAGGTCGGCGACCAGGTGCTCGCCCTGGGCAGCCCGCTGGGCCTGCAGGGCTCGGTGACCGCCGGCATCCTCAGCGCCCGCGACCGGACCATTCAGGCCGGCGAGAACGGGCAGCAGCAGACCCCGCAGCAGGGCGCCAGCTCGATCTCCGGCCTGCTCCAGACCGACGCGCCGATCAACCCCGGCAACTCCGGCGGTGCCCTGGTCAACACCCGCGGCGAGGTGATCGGCATCAACACCGCGATCGCCACCGCGGGGCAGGGCGGCAGCGGCAACATCGGCGTCGGCTTCGCCATCCCGAGCAACAAGGCCAAGGACGTCGCCGAGAAGCTGCAGCGCGGTGAGAAGGTCAGCCACCCGTCCCTCGGGGTCAGCGTCAACGCGGCCGAGGACGGCGGTGCGCTGGTCGCGGCGGTCACCCCGGGCAGCGCCGCGGAGAAGGCCGGCCTGCAGCGGGGCGACGTGATCACCAAGTTCGGCGACAAGGTGATCAACGACTCCAACGACCTGGTCGGCGCCGTCCAGGCCGGCAAGGTCGGCGACCGGGTCGAGGTGACCTACAAGCGAAACGGATCCCAGGCGACGGCAACCGTCACGCTCACCGAAACGTCATAACAACAGACCTGCCTCCTCCGGGGCGGCGGGTGACGGGGCCAAGGGGGTTGGCTCCGTCACCCGCCGCCTTTTTCCGTACCCGTCCGTATGGCCGCGGCCGGTTCACCCCGCCCGGGTGAACCGGCGTCACCCGGTGCGGGGCGATCCTCGCCAGGAGCCGACCGCACGGGAGGGGACGCGATGACGACGGCAGCGGGCACCCGGACCGATCCGGAGATCCAGCGTGACGTCCTCGACGAGCTGGCCTGGGATCCCGAGGCCCAGCCGAACGAGATCGGGGTGAGCGTCGCCGACGGCGTGGTCACCCTCACCGGCCGGGTGGACAGCTACGCCCGCAGGTGGGCGGCGCAGCGCTGCGCGCACCGGTTACGCGGCGTCCGGGCGGTCGCCGACGACGTCGAGGTACGCCTGCCCGGCCTGGACGGTCAGGACGACGCGGAACTCGCCCTCGCCGCCGTCCGGGCGCTGGAGTGGGACAGCTTCGTGCCCGCCGAGCGGCTGGACGTGACGGTCTCCGACGGCTGGCTGATGCTCCGCGGCGAGGTGGAGTTCGGCTACCAGCGGCGCACCGCCGAGCGGGAGCTGCGCCGGCTGCGCGGCGTACGCGGGGTGACCAACCTGGTCGAGGTGGTGCCACCGGCCCCGCCGAGCGCCGAGCAGACCGGCCGGGACCTGCGCCGGGCGCTGGGCCGTCGGACCGGCACCGAGGAGGTCACCGTCGAGGTGGCCGGAGACACCGTGGTGCTGGGCGGGACGGTCCGCTCGTGGTGGGAGCGGGACGAGGCGGAACGGGTCGCCTGGTCCGCCCCGGGCGTACGGGCCGTGGACGACCGGCTGGTCGTCACCGGGTGAGCCGGCCGGTGGCCCGCCGGGAGGCCCGTTTACCACCGCCGGGACGGGGAAGTCGCCCCCGATCCCGCTCACCGGGGACCAACGGGGAGGACTCGTGGCCGTGACCCACCGTCCGTCGGAACGCCCGCCCGAGCGGCCGCTGCGGATCGCGATGGTGGTCCCGCCGTGGCTGTCGGTGCCCCCACCCGGCTACGGGGGGCTGGAGCAGGTGGTGCACGGGCTGGTGGACACCCTGGTCGCGCACGGCAACGCGGTGACCCTGTTCGGCGCCGGCCGGCAGAACGGCACCGCCGCCGACTTCGTCTCCACCGTCCCGGACCTGCAGTACGACCGGCTCGGCGAATCGCTGCCCGAACTGGCCCACCTGGCCCGGGTGAAGCACCTGGTCACCGCGGCGGACTTCGACGTCATCCACGACCACACCACCATCGGGCCGCTGGTGGCGGGCCGGCGCGCGGTGCCGACCGTGGCCACCGTGCACGGCAACCCGGTCGGCGAGTACGGCGCGGTGCTCAGCGACACCGACCAGGGCGTCGGGTTGGTGGCCATCTCGCACGCCCAGCGCCGGGCCAACCCCGAGCTGCCCTGGGTCGGCACGGTGCACAACGCGATGGACGTGCGGGACGTGCCGCGCAAGTCCGCCCCCGGTCGGGGCGCGGTGCTCTGGCTGGCCCGGTTCAGCCCGGACAAGGGGCCCGACCTGGCGATCCGGGCCTGCCGGGCGGCCGGCCTGCCGCTCATCCTGGCCGGCAAGTGCAACGAGCCCGCTGAGCGCCGCTACTTCACCGAGGTGGTCGAGCCGCTGCTGGACGAGGACGTCACCGTGGTGTTGAACGCCGACCGGGAGGCGACGCTGCGACTGCTGGTCGACGCGCGCTGCCTGATCATGCCGATCCAGTGGGAGGAACCGTTCGGCATGGTGATGGTGGAGGCCATGGCGACCGGTACGCCGGTGGTGGCGCTGCGCCGCGGTGCCGTATCGGAACTGGTCCTGGACGGGGTGACCGGGCTGGTCCGTGACCGGGTGGAGGAGCTGCCGGCGGCGCTGAGCGAGGCGGTGCGGATTGACCCGGCGGCCTGCATGGCACACGCGGCGCGGAACTTCTCCACCGAGCGGATGGCGCTCGGCTACGAGGAGGTCTACCGGCGGTTCGCCCTGGGTGCGGCGGCGCCGGTCCGGGAACCGGTCCCGATCGCCGCCCGCTGACCTCAGGCCCGGCTGGCGCCGAACTCCACGATGGCGGCGTCGAGCCGGCGGGCGTACCCGGGGGTGATGCCGTCCTCGTCGACCCGACGGGTGACCTTCTGCCGCAGCAGGGCGCGGTCGGCCGGTCCCGCGGGTCGCGGGCCAGGCAGCGCAGGCAGGTCCGGGCCACCGCTGGCGGCAGCCCGGGTACGCCGTCCAGGGACGGCGGCTCGCCGTCCTGCAACGCCGCGCCCCGATCACCCTCCGCGCCCGCCGGCTCGCGCCCCGCCACGCCTGGCCGGGCCGCCGCCGGCGACCGCCGGCTCCGCCGGGCCGCCGGCGGCGCCATGCCAGGATGAGCGACATGAGTGGCGGTCCGGTGGCGTTCGTGCTCGGCGGCGGGGGAGTGCTCGGCGCGGTCGAGGTGGGCATGCTCCGGGCCCTGTTCCGCGCCCGGATCCGCCCCGACATCGTGCTCGGCACCTCGATCGGCGCGGTCAACGGCGCGCTGGTCGCCGCCGACCCCTCCGAGGCGGTCACCGACCGGCTGGTCCGGCTCTGGGCCTCGCCGGAGGCGAGCGAGGTGTACGGCGACTCGGTGGCCCGGCAGCTGCGCCGGTTCGCCGCCCGTACCCATCTGCACTCGCCCCGGCCGCTGCGCAAGCTGCTGGAGAACGAGCTGGGCGCGGAGACCACCTTCGCCGACCTGAAGGTGCCGTTCCGCTGCTGCGCGGCGAACATCGAGCGGGCCGCCGAGCACTGGTTCCACAGCGGACCGCTGGTGCCGGCGGTGCTCGCCTCCGCCTCGGTGCCGGGGCTGCTGCCGCCGGCCCGGATCGGCGACCAGCACTACATCGACGGCGGGATCGTCAACTCGATCCCGATCGGCGAGGCGGTCGCGGCGGGCGCCCGCCGGATCTTCGTACTCCAGGTGGGCCGGATCGAGCGGGAGCTGACGCCGCCCCGACGGCCCTGGGAGATCGCCCAGGTCGCGTTCGAGATCGCCCGACGGCACCGGTTCGCCCGGGAGATGTCCGCCCTGCCCGACGGGGTGGAGGTGCACGTGCTGCCGACCGGTGGGCTGGAGCCCCGGGACGACAGCCCGTGGGCGTACCGGGACATGGCCGCGGTGGGGCGCCGGATCAGCCGGGCCTACACCGCCTCCCGCCGCTACCTGGCCGAGCTGGACCGCTGATGCCGCTGCCACCGCGGTGGGTACGCCGGTTGCTGCTGGCACCCGGCGTGGTGCTGCTCGCGGTCGCGGTGGTGACCACGGTGCCGGTCTGGGTGCTGCTCGCCCTGGCCGTCTCGCCGTTCGTGCCAGGCCGGCTGCGGCCGCTGCGGCTGCTCTGGATCGGCGCCGTCTTCCTGGTCTGGGACGCGGCGGCGCTGATCGCGCTCTTCGGGCTCTGGCTGGCCTCCGGTTTCGGCTGGCGCAAGCGGTCGCCGGCCTTCCAGCGTGCCCACTACGTGCTGGCCGGCCGATTCCTCCAGGTGCTCTTCTGGCAGGCCCGGTGGACCCTGCGGCTGAGCATCGACGTGGTCGGCACCGACCCGGACACCGCCCTGCCCGGCCGGCCGGAACTGGTGCTCTGCCGGCACGCCGGCCCGGGCGACTCGTTCATCCTGATCCACGCCCTCGTCAACTGGTTCCACCGCGAGCCGCGGATCGTGCTCAAGGAGAGCCTGCAGTGGGACCCGGCGATCGACGTGCTGCTCAACCGGTTGCCCAACCGCTTCATCGCCCCCGGCGGCGACGGCCGGGACTCGGTGACCGCGCAGATCGGCCACCTCGCCACCGGCCTGGACGACGACGACGCGTTCGTGATCTTCCCGGAGGGTGGCAACTTCACCCCGAAGCGCCGGCTGCGGGCGATCGCCCGGCTGCGCGCGCTCGGGCTGGAGCGGATGGCGCTGCGCGCCGAGCGGATGCGGCACGTGCTCGCCCCGCAGCCCGGCGGCCTGCTCGCCGCGCTGGACGCCGCCCCGGACGCCGGGGTCATCTTCGTGGCGCACACCGGGCTGGACCGGATGCTCACCGTCACCGACGTGTGGCGGGAACTCCCGATGGACAAGCGGATCGTGATGCGCTTCTGGTCGGTGCCCCCGGAGGAGGTACCGACCGGCCGGCAGGAGCGCATCGACTGGCTCTTCGACTGGTGGAGCCGGATCGACGCGTGGATCGCCGCCAACCGCGACGGCGTCGGGACCGACGCGGGTGCCGGACCGGACCGCAGCGCCGCCGGTCCCGCGTAGGGTGCGCTTCGTGGAGCAGATCTGCGTGGTGACGACGGTGGTGGACGCGCGGGCGGTCGCCGACGTCCTGGCGGCCGCGGCGGTCGCCGGGCGGTTGGCGGCCTGCGCGCAGGTCGGCGGCCAGGTCGACAGCACCTACTGGTGGCGGTCCGGGGTGGAGACCAGCACCGAGTGGTCCGTGCAGTTCAAGACCGCCCCCGACCGGGCCGGCGCGCTGGTCGACCAGATCCGCGCCACCCACCCGTACGACGTGCCGGAGATCCTGGTGACCCGGGTGGAGAGCGGCAACCCGGCGTACGCCGCCTGGGTGCACGAGAGCACCCGTACGTAGGTACGCGCACTCTGGGCGGGGCTTGACCGGGCCGTGAGGATGGCCGGGTGGAGAACACCGCGTACCCCTGCCCCCGCTGCGGCGCACCCGCCGACCTCACCCGGGGGTGCTCCGGCTGCGGCCTGTCGCCGTACCCGCCGGCCGCCGAGGTGGTCCGGCTGGACCGGGAGATCGTCGCGCTCGGCCGGGAGGTGGAGCGGGCCCGCGGTGCGTACCAGGAGGTGTCGTCCCGGCTGCTCGCGGCGCAGCGCCGGCGGGCGGAGCTGGCGGCCCGGGTCCGCACCGAGGTCCCGCCGGTGTTGGCCGGCCGCCCGCCGAGCGGGCCGGTGCCGCCGGTCCCGGTGGCGTCCGGACCCCGGCCGGTGCCGGCGGTGCCCGGGCGGCCGGAAACCTCGACCCGGACAGTGCAGGGGCTGCTCTTCGTCCTCGGCGGGCTGCTGCTCGGCACCGCGGCGGTGGTCTTCACCGCCGTCGCCTGGGCGGCGGTCGGGGTCGCCGGCCGGGCGCTGATCCTGGCCGCGTTCACCGCGCTCGCCCTGGCCGTGCCGCTGCTGGCGGCGCGCCGCGGGCTGCGCGGCACCGCCGAGACGTTCGCCGCGGTGGGGCTGCTGCTGGTGGTCCTCGACGGGTACGCCGCCTGGGCGGCGGACCTGCTCGGCACGGCCGACTGGCCGGGCACCCGGTACGCCGCGCTGGTCGGAGGGGTCAGCGCGGCGGTCGCCGCCGGGTACGCCCGGCTGACCCGGCTGGCCGTGCCGTGGTTCGCGGCGCTGCTGGTCGCCCAGCCGGTGCTGCCGTTGGCCGCGGTCGAGGCCCGGCCCGGGGCGGGCGGTTGGACGCTGGTCCTGCTCGGGGTGGCGCTGCTCGACCTCGGGGTGGTGGTCGCGCTGCGCGGCCGGTCCGCGGCCGCTCCGGTTCCGGCCGGATCCGGTCCGGCCGGATCCGGTCCGGTCGGCCCCGCCTCGGCGGGTCCGGCGCCGGTCGTGACGGCAGGTCCGGCGCCGGCCGTTCCGGCCGCCACGGGTCCGGTTCCGGCCGGTCCGGTCCCGGTCGGGGCGGTCGGCGGCTCGGCGGCGGCCGGCGGGGGGCCGGTCGCCGACCCGCGCGTCCCGTCGGTGGTGGACGCCGGCCGGGTGCTCGCCTGGCTCGGCTTCGGCGTCGCGTCCACGCTCGCCGCCGGCTGCGCCCTGGTGCCGCTGGCCTGGGGGCGGGCCGCCGGCCAACCGGTGCTGGCCGGGCTGCCGATGCTGCTGGTGGGGCTGGTCCTGCTCGGCGCGGCGCTGGCCGCCGGCGGCCGGGCGTTCCGTCAGGTCGCGGCGGGGTTGCTGGTGCCCGTGCTGGCCGCCGCGCTGCTCCGGCCGGTGGCCGAGCTGCGGGCCGGGTTCCTGCTGCTGACGGCGGGTGTGGTGGGGGCCGGGCTGGCCGGGGCGGTCCGGCTGCTGCCGGCGCGGTTCCGCCCCGGTCCCCGGGTGGGTGCGCTGGTCGTCGTGGGCGGCCTGGTCCAGCTGGGCGCGCTGGCCACCGTGCTGCTCGCCGGCGGGGCGGTGGCCCGGTCGCTGCCCCCGTGGCACGGTGCCCCGGCCGGTCCCCAGCTGCCCTGGGGGTGGCAGCTCCCGATCGCCGTCGCGCTGACCGTCGGCGCGGTGGCGCTGCTGCTGCCCCGGGCGGCCCGCCCGGTGACCGCGCTGGCCGGTGTGGCGCTGACCGCGTCCGCCCTGCCGGCGGTGCCGGCCGCCACCCCGTGGCGGGCGGCGCTGGCGGTGGACCTCCTGGTCGGCGCGGCACTGCTGCTGGTCGCGGTGCGTCCGGGCCGCCGTACCCCGACCGTGCTGGCCGGCTCGCTGGCCGCCGCCGCGCTGCTCGGGCACGGGCTGCTGGTGGGGCTGGCCGCACCGGGCGGGACGCTGGCGGCGCTCGGCGTCGTGCTGGCCGTCGGGCTCGCCGCGCCGGTCCTCGCCAGCCGGGATGCCGCCGCGCCGCAGCGGGTCGCCGGGATCGCGCTGGTCGCGGCGCTGCTCGCGGTACCGGCCGGGGTGACGGTCGCGCTCCACGCGGCCGGGGCTCCGGGGTGGTGGCAGCTCCGGGGCGGGTTCGCCGCCGCCGCGCTGGTGCTCGGCGCGCTCCTCGCCGTCCGCCGGCTCCGGCCCGACCTCGACGGGTACGCCTCGACCGCGCTCGCCCTGTCGCTGGCCGTGCTCGGCCCGGCGGCGCTGGTCGTACCGGGCGGGGAACCCGTGGCGCTCTACGCCGCGCTCGCCGCGCTGCTGCTGGCGGTGGCTGATCGGGGAGCCGTCCTCGGGCGGCTGGTCGGCGGCGGGTCGACGGCGCTGGCGGTGCTGGCCGCCGCGCCGGTGACCGTGCGGGCGCTGACCTCCCCGTACGGCGGGCCGGTCCGGCCCTGGTCCGGTGCGCCCGCGCCGGTCGCCGTCCCCGGCGCGCCGGCCGTCGCGGCGGCCCTGCTGGTGCTGGCGGTCGCCGCCGCCCTCGTCGCCCGGCGCGCCGCCGGCGGCCGGGCCATCCCGGGACTGGCCGCGCTGCCCTTCGGGGCCGCCGCGCTGCCGGTGCTGCTGGTGACCGCCCGCACACCCTGGCCGACCGTGCCGGCGGCGGTGCTGCTGACCGGAGTCGCCGCGTTGCTGGTCGCCGCGCTGGCCGAGCCGGTCGGGCCACAGGCCCCGCCGGGGCTGGTCACGGTGCCGGTCGGGCTGGTCTGGACCGGTTGCGGGCTGGTCGGGCTGCTCGCCACCCGGGCCGGCACCCTCGCCGGGCTGGCGCTGCTGGTGGTCGCGGCGGCGGTGACGGGCGCCGCCGCGCGGCGGGCCGAGGTCCGGCTGCTCGGCTGGCTGGCGGCGGTCACCGCGGCGACCTGCTTCGCGGTGACCGCGCCGCTGGCCGCCGGGCTGCCCGTGCGGACGGCCGGCTTCGCGGTGCTCGCGGTGGCGGTGGTGGTGCTCTTCGCCGCGCCGCTGCTGGGTCGGCGCGGTCCCGGTCACCCCGCCGAGCTCCGGCTCGGCCGCCGGGCGCTGGAGGCGGCCGCGCAGGCGGTGGCGCTGGTGGCGCTGCTGCTCACCACCGCCGCGCCGCGGCACGCGGCTGCGGTCTGCGTCCTCTGGGGCGCCGCCGTCGCGCTGCGCGTGCTGCGGCGGGGCGAGTCCACCGCCGGCCGGTGGGCCCTCGCGGGCATCGCCGGCGGCAGTGAACTGCTCGGCGCCTGGCTGCTGCTCGCCGCCGGCGGCGTGGTGCTGCTGGAGGCGTACACCCTGCCGGCGGCCGGGCTGGCGCTGGCCGCGGGCCTCGTCGCGCTGCGTAGCCGCCCGGGGCTGACCAGCTGGCTGGCGCTCGGCCCGGGGCTCGCCGCCGGGCTGCTGCCCAGCCTGGCGTCGGTCCTGGGGGCACCCGAACCGCAGCCGTGGCGGCGGCTGCTGCTCGGCGCCGCCGCGCTGGGCGTGGTGCTGGCCGGCGCGACCCGGCGCTGGCAGGCTCCGGTCCTGCTGGGCGGGGCTACGCTTGTGTTGCTGGCGCTGTACGAGCTGGCCCGTGGTTGGGACCTGCTGCCCCGGTGGATCTATCTGGCGGTCGGTGGCCTCGCGTTGATCGCGTTGGCCGCCACGTACGAGCGGCGTCGCCGTGACCTGACCCGGCTGCGTGCCGCGGTGGGAAGCATGAGCTGAGGTAGGGCCAGCACCACCCCCGGTCCGGGGGTGGTCAGGATTACTCAGCGCGACGGCCGTGGCCAGAATCGATGATGGGCCCGCCGTTGGGGCGCGGCCCACCAAGATAGGGGCTCAGATGACGGCTTCGACGTTGGCTGACCGGCCGGCGCAACGCGGCAGCGACTACGCGGTGTTGTCCCGGCGGATCAGTGCGGCGGGACTGCTGCACCGGCGGCCGGGCCGGTACGCCGCCCGGATCGCGCTCACGACGGCGCTGTTCCTGGCGGGCTGGGCCGCGGTGCTGGTGGTCGGCGACTCGTGGGCGCAGTTGCTGCTGGCGGTGGTATTGGCGGTCGCCACCACCCAGGTGGCCTTCCTCGGCCACGACGCGGGGCACCGGCAGATGTTCCGCCGTCGCGGCCCGAGCGAGCTGGCCGGCCTGCTCGCCGGCAACCTGGCGGTCGGGATCAGCTACGGCTGGTGGGTGGACAAGCACAACCGGCACCACGCCAACCCCAACCACGAGGACGAGGATCCGGACGTCGGGGCCGGTGCCCTGGTCTGGACGTACGAGCAGGCGGCGGCGACCCGGGGCGTCGGGCGCTGGCTGGCCCGGCGGCAGGCGTGGCTGTTCTTCCCGATGCTGCTGCTGGAGGGGCTGAGCCTGCACGTGGCCAGCGTGCGGGCGCTGGTCGGCCGGGAGCCGGACGGCCGCTGGCGGACGCCGGTCCGGCACCGGGCCGTCGAGGCGGTGCTGCTCGCCGCGCACGGCGTCGGCTACCTGGCGCTGCTGCTCGCCGTGATGTCCCCGGTCAAGGCGCTCGCCTTCGCCGCCATCCACCAGGCTCTCTTTGGGCTCTACATGGGTTGCGCGTTCGCCCCGAACCACAAGGGCATGCCGATGCCGACCGCCGACGACGACCTGGACTACCTGCGTAAGCAGGTGCTCACCGCGCGCAACGTCCGGGGCGGCCGGTGGGTGGACCTCGCGCTCGGCGGCCTCAACCACCAGATCGAGCACCACCTCTTCCCCAACATGCCCCGGGGGAACCTGCGCCGGGCCCGGCCGATCGTGCGGGCGTACTGCGCCGAGCGGGGGATCGGGTACGCCGAGACCGAGCTGGTCGAGTCGTACCGGATGGCGCTGGGCCACCTGCACGAGGTCGGGCGGCCGCTGCGCGCCCGGTGACCCCGGTACCCGGGACGGGGCGGCACCGAGCGGTGCCACCCCGTCCCGTTCCGTGACCGGACCCTCGCCGCCGGTGGCGCGTCAGGCCCGCTGACCGGGGCACCGGTAGGGTCGTGTCATGGCAGACCTGCTCACCGCGGAGGCGGTGCGAGAAGAGCTGGGCGGGTTGACGGACTGGTCGGGCGACCCGACCGGCATCAGTCGTACCGTGCAGCTCGGCAGTTTCCCCGACGCCGTCGGCGTGGTGGACCGGGTGGCGGTGGTGGCCGAGGAGCTCGACCACCACCCCGACATCGACATCCGCTGGCGGACCCTGACCTTCCGCTGCGTGACCCATTCGGCCGGCGGGGTCACCCACCGTGACTTCGACCTGGCCCGTCGGATCGACGAGATCGTCCGGAGCGCCCGATGAGATTCGAGATCAGCAAGGTGCTGGACGCCATCGAGGGGCGGGTCTGCACCGATCCGTCCCTGGCCCGGGCCGTCCTCGACCTCGCCGAGGTGATCCGCTACCAGGACCTCGACGGTGGCCGGCCGGCCAGCCTGCTCCGCCTCGGCATGGTGATCGACGCCCTCTCCAGCGAGCTGGAGGAGGACAGCGTCCCGGTCTACGCCGTCGTGCACCGGGCCCTGCTCTCCGACGCCGACCTCACCTCCAACGAGCGGATGGTGGTCCGGCGGTGGGCCGACGACGGCCTGGTCGAGGTGCTCGACAACCCGGGCGACCGGATGCTGGAGGTGGCCGACCTGCTCGGGCTGCCGGTGCTCAGCCGGGTCCGCTTCGACGGCCTGCGCGGCCGGTTCCCGTGGCTGGTGGAGCAGCCGGGCCGGCTCCTCGCCCCGGTGCCGGGGGCCGGCGGGCCGGTCTTCGTCGCGCACGTCGGCGGCGGGCACACCCCGGTCGAGGGGGATCGCTCACCGGTCGGCGTGAAGCTGCTGGCCCGGCAGTGGCGCTGCCCGGAGCCGGGCTGCGCGCTCTTCGGCGGCGGCGGGGGCGGCGGTGCCTTCGCCGACCTGGCCCGGGTGGAGCGCGCTCCGGCCGGCCAGCCGCCGCCCGCGCTGCGCAACGGCGTGCCGACCTGTCCCCGGCACGGTGCCCGCCTCGGCGACGCCGGCCCGCGGCCGCGTACCGAGGTGCTCGCGGTCCGCATCGGCGGACTGATCCGGCGCCGGTTCGTGCTGACCGAGGAGCAGCCGGTGGTGGTCGGGCGGGCGCCCGAGCAGAGCGGCGGGATCGTGCTCGGCCAGTGGCTCAACGACGAGGCCCGCCGGTGGATCAGCCGCGGCCACGTCCGCTTCGAGCTGCGGGTCGGCGAGGTCATCGTGACCGACACCAGCACCAACGGCTCCGGCATCCGGCCGAACGGCTCGATGACCGAGTCGGACCGGATCCCGCTCACCCCCCACCAGTCCCGGGTGCTGGCCGGCGCGGACATGGTCGAGCTCTATCCCGGCGTCCAGGTCGGCCGGGCCGGCGAGCTGCCGACCGGCGCGCCCTTCACCCCCACCTCGGTGATGGCCGAGGCGCCCACGATGACGATGCGCCTGCCCCGCGCCTGACCGCTGCCGTCGCGGGCGGGGCAGACGAAGGCGGGCGCCGGGACCGTGGTCCCGACGCCCGCCTTCCGGGTACGGAGGTCAGCCGGCCAGCACGGCGGCGAGCTGGGCCACCGCGTGGTCGATCTCCTCTTCGGTGATCACCAGCGGCGGGGCCAGCCGGATCGTCGAGCCGTGGGTGTCCTTGGCGAGCACCCCGCGCTCGGCCAGCCGCTCGCAGGCCTCCCGGCCGCTCATCAGCGCCGGGTCGATGTCCAGGCCGGCCCAGAGGCCCCGACCCCGGACGGCGACCAGACCCTTGCCGATCAGCGACTGCAGGCCGGCGTGCAGCCGGGCGCCCAGCTCGGCGGAGCGGCGCTGGAACTCGCCGGTGGCCAGCAGCCGGACCACCTCGGTGGCGACCGCGCAGGCCAGCGGGTTGCCGCCGAAGGTCGAGCCGTGCTGGCCCGGCTTCAGCACACCCAGCACGTCGGCGTTCGCGGCGACCGCCGAGACCGGCACGATGCCGCCGCCGAGCGCCTTGCCCAGCAGGTACATGTCCGGCACGACGCCCTCGTGCTCGCAGGCGAAGGTGGCGCCGGTCCGGCCCAGGCCGGACTGGATCTCGTCGGCGATGAAGAGCACGTTGCGCTCGGTGCAGACCCGGCGGACGCCCGGCAGGTAGTCCTCCGGCGGCACCACGACGCCCTGCTCGCCCTGGATCGGCTCGAGCAGCACGGCGACGGTGTTCTCGTCGATCGCGTCGGCCAGCGCCGCCAGGTCGCCGTAGGGGACGATCGTGAAGCCCGGGGTGTACGGCCCGAAGTCGGCGCGGGCGTCCTCGTCGGTGGAGAAGCTGACGATGGTGGTCGTCCGGCCGTGGAAGTTGCCCTCGGCCACCACGATGTTCGCCTGGCCCGGCGTGACGCCCTTGACCTGGTAGCCCCACTTGCGGGCCACCTTGATGCCGGTCTCCACCGCCTCGGCGCCGGTGTTCATCGGCAGGACCAGGTCCTTGCCGCAGAGCTCGGCCAGCTCCCGGCAGAAGTCGGCGAACTGGTCGTGGATGAACGCCCGGCTGGTGAGGGTCAGCTTGTCGAGCTGCGCGTGCGCGGCGTCGATCAGCTTCGGGTGCCGGTGGCCGAAGTTCAGCGCCGAGTAGCCGGCGAGGCAGTCCAGGTAGCGACGGCCATCCACGTCCGTCAGCCAGGCGCCCTCGGCGGAGGAGATCACCACCGGCAGCGGGTGGTAGTTGTGCGCGGTGTACCGCTCCGCGTCCCGTACCGCGTCCGGAGTCCGCAACATGTCCTCGATCACTTGGTCGCCTTTCCCTGACGGAGTCGCAACGTGCAGCACTTCGGTCCGCCGCCGGCCTTGCGCAGCTCGGACAGGTCGATCCCGATGGTCTGGTAACCCCGGTCCCGCAGCTTGGCGGCCAGCTCGGTCGCCTGCGCCGGCAGCACCACATTCCTACCGTCGCTGACCGCGTTGAGGCCCAGCACCTCGGCGTCGGCCATGGTGGCGTGCACCGCGTCCGGGAAGAGCCGGCGCAGCACCGCCTGGCTGCCGGGGGAGAACGCCTCCGGCAGGTACGCCACGGTCCGCTCGTCCAGCACAGTGAGCGCGGTGTCCAGGTGGTAGAAGCGCGGGTCCACCAGCTGCATCGTGATCACCGGGTAGCCGAAGACCTCCTGCAGCTGGGCGTGCGAGGCGTGCGCGGTGCGGAAGCCGGTGCCGGCGAGCAGGTGGTCACCGACCAGCAGGACGTCACCCTCGCCCTCGTTGACGTGCTTCGGGTCGTACATCTCGAAGCCGGCGGCCTCGAACCAGGCGCGGTAGGCGGGGGCCTCGTCGGCGCGCTGCGGGTCGCGGAACTGCACCGCCATCGCCCTGCCGTCGATCACCGTGCCGCCGTTGGCGGCGAAGACCATGTCCGGCAGGCCGGCGACCGGGTCGATCAGCTCGACCTCGTGGCCCAGCTCCAGGTAGGTCTGGCGCAGCTGCTCCCACTGCCGGATGGCGAGGTCGGCGTCGACCGGCGCGGTTGGGTCCATCCACGGGTTGATCGCGTAGTCGACGGCGAAGTACGTCGGCCGGCACATCAGGAAGCGCTGGCTGGTGGCGTCCATCGTCATGTCCTGCTCCTGGGGGTCGGGCGCGCCCGGCCACCTCGGCCGACGGGCTGGCGCCGTTGGTCAACGGTATGCGGCCCGGTCGACGACATCCACCGCCAAGGCTTGCGTACGCCGATGGATCGTTGCGTCTGCCGACGGCCGAGCGGTGATTCGTTGCGTTGACGCTCACAGCGACGGGGCCGCCACCTCCGCTGGAGGGGACGGCCCCGGATGCGCTTCGGGGGCGGCGAAGCCGCCGCCGCCGAGAGAGTGCGTGCCCGGCTGGTGAACCACCAGGCTGGTCGGGCGTCGCCGGCGCACCGCCGGCGGGCAGGAAGATGCCCGTCAGAACCGGTCGACAAACTGTGAGTCGAGCCACTCGCGGAACCGGGCCACCCAGTCGCCGTCGGTGGTCGGCCAGTCGAACTGGCCGGTCATCGCGACGACGCCCAGCACCACCGCGGCCAGGCCGACCAGCACGCCGATCAGCGCGTCGGTCTTGCCGGCGATGTGCCGGCGCCGGGTCGCCATCAGGCCGAGCACGGAGAGCACCGCGCCGACCGCGCCGAGGCCGATGCCGTACCCGGCCAGCGTGCCGGTGAGGACGAACAGCGCGCCCGCCACCGCGACGATCAGGCCGAGGGTGGCCAGCAGGCTGGCCCGCGGCTTCGGGCCGGCGACCACCGGCGTCGGGGCCTTCACGGCGTCGGCGGGGTCCGCCGCCCGTTTGGCGGCCCGGTCCAGGTCGACCGTCCCCTCCTCGCCGGTCCGTACGGTGTCGTCGTCGACCGCCGCGACCGGCCGTACCGGCGTACGCGGCTCGTCGTCGATCGGGGCGACCCGGCCGGACGGTCCGCGCAGCGTGTCGTCGGCGGACCGCGCGGTGGCGGAGCGGGCCAGCGCGGCCCGGCGCTCCGCGTCGGCGTCGCGCTCGCCGTCGGTGGCCGCCGCGTTGCTGCGGTACGTCGCCCGGTCGGCGTCCCGGCCGGTCACCACCGGCTGCTCGTCGCGCCCGTCGATCCGTCCGTCGCCGTTGCTGTCCTGCGCCGGCTCGGTCCGGCGACGCGACAGTGAAGGAATGTTCATCACAACACCTCCTCGTCTATGCGTGGAGGCCTCGAAAGGGTCGGTGGCTGCCACGCGGGGTAACAATGGACAGTTACCCCGTCCGGTGATCGGCCACACTCAGCGTCCCGGCGCGCCCGGCTACCGTTGACCGGTGCCAGAGGGACACACCATCCACCGCCTGGCGGCCCGGCACGCCGAGCTCTTCGCCGGCGACAAGGTGACCGCCACCAGCCCGCAGGGCCGCTTCGCCGACGGCGCCGCCCGGCTCTCCGGCACCGTCCTCGACCGCACCGAGGCGTACGGCAAGCACCTGCTGCACCACTACGCCGACGAGCTCACCCTGCACATCCACCTCGGCCTGTACGGCAGGTTCACCGACGGCGCGGGGGAGCCGCCGGCGCCGGTCGGCCAGGTCCGGCTGCGGCTGACCAGCGACCGGCACTGGCTCGACCTGCGCGGCCCCACCGCCTGCGAGCTGCTCACCCCGCCCGAGGTGGCGGCGCTGCACGGCCGGCTCGGCCCGGACCCGCTGCGCGCCGACGCCGACCCCGAGCGGGCGTACGCCCGGATCCGGCGCAGCCCCACCCCGCTCGCCGCGCTGCTGCTGGACCAGTCGGTGGTGGCCGGCACCGGGCTGATCTTCGTCACCGAGGCGCTGTTCCGGGCCGGGCTGCCGCCGACCCTGCCCGGACGGGAGCTGACCCGGGCCGGCTGGGACGCGCTCTGGGCCGACCTGGTCGAGCTGATGACCCTGGCGGTGACGCGCGGCCGGATCGACACCGTGCGCGACGCCCACCTGCCCGAGGCGATGGGCCGTGCCGCCCGGGTCGACCGGCACGGCGGCGAGGTGTACGTCTACCGCCGCCCCGGCGCCGCCTGCCACGCCTGCGGGGGCGCGGTCAGCCGCGGCGAGCTGGCCGGCCGCAACCTCTACTGGTGCCCCACCTGCCAGCACGGCTGACCCCGCCCCGGCGGCGCCCGCCGCCGTTGCCCGCGGCCTCGCCGGTCGGCACGGTGCTCATCGGCCCTCGACCAGCCAGCGGACCACCTCGACCTGGTTGGTGAAGACGGTGTCCCCGTCGAGGCTCCAGGCCAGCGTCTGCCCGATCGTCCAGCCGAGCACCCGCTCCCGGTCCAGCCCCAGCGCACCCGTGATCCGGTCCAGCCGGCGTCGTACCGCCGCCGGCGAGTGTCCCAGCTGGGCGCCGCGCACGATCGGCGCCACGGCGAACTCCCGCTCGCCGACCAGCGGTTTCGGGTCGATCACCAGCCACGGCTCCCGGGTGGCCCGCAGCACGTTGCCGGCGTGCAGGTCCTGGTTGACCAGCACCTGTTCGCCCTGGCTGTCGACCAGTTCGGCGAGCCGGCCGAGCGCCGCGTCGAGCAGCCGCCGCTCGTACGGCCGGCCGGCCCGCTCCCACTTCGCCGGCAGCCGCTCCATCCAGCCGGCGGCCTCCTCGGCGAGCGGGGTGAACGGCGCGCCGGCCGTTCGCCACAGCCGGGGCAGCAGCCCGGCGACCACGTCCAGCGCCTCCTCGGGGGCGATGTGGTGCAGCGGGGAGCCGGGTACGCACCGCTCCACCAGCAGCGCCCGTCGTCGCGGGTCGTGGGCGAGCAGCAGGACCACCCCGCCACCGTCCCAGTGCGCCAGCGCGTCCGGCTCGTGAAGGCTGTCCGGTTCCGGGTACTGCAACTTCAGCACCGCCGGGGTGCCGTCGGGCAGCTCGGCGGGCATCGCCAGCGACGCGAAGGCGTACCCGAAGGGCGGGCCGAGCCGCAGCTCCCAGCGCGCGGCGCACTCGTCGCGCCACCGGGGCAGCACGGCCAGCCACTCCCGTCCGGCCGGCACCCGCCGCACCCACGACAATCCCTCCGGAATCTCCACCCGGCCAGCGGGTCAGCGGCGGCCGGAGTCGGCGAGGGCGTCGACGGCCTTGCGGGCGGCGATCAGCACCGGATCCCAGACCGGCGCGTACGGCGGGGCGTAGCCCAGGTCGAGCGCGGTCATCTCGTCCACGGTCATCTCGTTCCACAGCGCCACCGCGAGCGCGTCGATCCGCTTCGCCGCCTCGGAGCCGCCGACGATCTGCGCGCCCAGCAGCCGACCGGTGGGACGCTCGGCGATCAGCTTGATGGTCATCGGGCGGGCACCCGGGTAGTAGCCGGCCCGGCTGGTGGACTCGGCGACCACCGAGACGAACTCGAAGCCGGCGGCCGCCGCGTCCCGCTCCCGCAGGCCGGTCCGCCCCACCTCCAGGTCGCAGACCTTGGTCACGGCGGTGCCGATCACGCCGGGGAAGGTGGCGTACCCGCCGCCGATGTTGATCCCGGCCACCCGGCCCTGCTTGTTGGCGTGGGTGCCGAGCGCGATGTGCACCGGCAGGCCGCTGACCCGGTGCAGGGTCTCCACGCAGTCGCCGGCCGCCCAGACGTCCGGCATCCCGGCCACCCGCATCCGCCGGTCCACCCGTACCCCGCCGCTGGAGCCGAGGGGGAGTCCGGCGGCCTTGGCGAGCACGGTGTTGGGGCGTACCCCCAGGCCCAGGACCACGACGTCGGCCGGCACCGGCCCGTCGGCCGTGGTCACCGCGGACACCCGGCCGTCCCGCTCCTGGACGCCGGTCACCTCGGTGTCGGTACGGATCTCGATGCCCAGCCCGCGCATCGCCGTGGCGGCCAGCGCGGCCATTTCCGGGTCCACGGTGGACATCGGCTGCACGGCCTGCTCGATCAGGGTGACCGCCAGCCCGCGTTCGATCAGCGCCTCGGCCATCTCGACGCCGACGTAGCCGCCGCCGACCACCACCGCGCGGCGCGGGGTCGGCTCGCCGTCCAGCCAGGCGCGCAGCGCGGCCCCGTCGTCGAGGGTCTGGATGCCGAAGATGCCGTCGACGCCGCCGGTCGCCCACTCCGGCCGCACCGGCACCGCGCCGGTGGCGTACACCAGGGTGTCGAACCGCTCGCGGACCTCGCCGCCGCCGTCGAGCTGGCGGGCGACCACCTCGCGGCGCTCCAGGTCGATGCCGGTGACCTCGGTGCGCAGCCGCACGTCGATGGCGAAGTCGTCGCGGAAGGTGGCCGAGTCGCGGGCGATCAGCGCGTCCCGCTCCGGCACCACCCCGCTGATCCAGTACGGGATGCCGCACGCCGAGTACGACGTGAAGTGCCCCCGCTCGAAGGCGACGATCTCCAGGTCGTCGCGGCCGCGCCGGCGACGGGCCTGGGAGGCCGTCGCCATTCCGGCGGCGTCCCCGCCGATGACGATCAGCCGTTGCGTCACGGTGCCCAGTCTTCCACGGAAAGATCAGCCACGGGTCTGCCGCGCGACGTCGGCGACCACGTCCTCCAGCCGGCCGGTCCGGGCGTGGACGGCCCGCTGCCGGGCGGCCCCGGTGCCGTGCCGGCGCAGCCCACCCAGCAGACCGGTCACCTCGTCGAGGTCGCCGTGCTCCGCCAGGGCCGGCCGGACCCGGTCGACCAGCCGGTCCAGCAGCTCCCAGGCCGGCCGCAGCTCGCCGTTGGACAGGTCGACGCCCTCGCCCTCCAGCCCGTCGTGGGCGGCCCGCCAGTGCGCGGCGACCAGCAGGTGGTGGTCGGTGTTCACCGCCGGACGGCCCTCGGCGATGTCGGTCATCGCGGTCGCCACCAGGGCCCGCACCAGGGCCGCCACCAGCACGGTGTCATCCACCGTGGGGCAGACGTCGCCGATCCGGATCTCCACCGTGGGGTACTTCGCCGACAGCCGGGCGTACCAGTAGAGCATCCCCTCGTCGAGCATCACGCCGCTGGCGATCAGCTGCCGGATCAGCCGCTCGTAGTGCTCGTACGACTCCAGCCAGGGGGTGGGCGACACCGACGGCCAGTGTTCCCACTCGACGGAGCGCCAACTGGCGTAGCCGGTCTCCTCGCCCCGGGCGAAGGGGGAGTTGGTGGTCGCCGCGTGCAGCACGGGCAGCCAGGGCCGGACGTGGTTGAGCACCTGGACGCCGGTCTCCGGGGCGGGGACGCCGACGTGCACGTGCATGCCGTTGTTGCCGGGGCCGGGCACCAGCAGCCGGAACCGTTCGATCATCCGGTCGAAGCGGGGCTTGTCGACCACTGGCGGGACCGGGCCGTCCGCCGGGCCGGTGCCGATGGCGAGCAGCCGTACGCCGGCCCGCTCGGCGGCGTCGGCCAGCGCGGCGCGCAGCACGCCCAGCGAGTGCCGGATCGAGCTCAGCTCCAGCCCGGGCGGGCTGCCGATCTCGATCTGGCTGGTCTGGAACTCCCGCTCCACCTGGCCGCGCAGCTCGGCCGGCACCTGCTCCATCACCAGGTCGACGGCGGGCACCGCGGCCCCGGTGTGCGGGTCGACGAGCAGGAACTCCTCCTCCACCCCGACCGTGCGCAGGTCGGTACCGGCCTTCGCCGGGGTCTGCGCCCGCGCCGCCACGCCCCCGGACATCGCCATCACCGTCCCGATCCGTGCCGGTCGCGGCGGATCCGCCGCGGTGTCGACCGGTCAATTACCCACAGTGTCCGACGGGGGAAACGCGACACCCGGAACACACCGGCGGATGCTTACGATGGCCCGGTCCGCCGACGGTGCCGCCCCGGCACTCCCGCCGGTGACCGGCACCGAGGCGCTGCCGGGCGCCGGGGACAGGACGCGAGGGAGGCCAGGTGACCCCGACGACCGCGCCGCACTCTGTGACGACGCCGGCCACCCGCCGTGACGGCGGCGCCGGGCCGTCCGGCCGGGACTGGCGGCGTCAGGTCCCCCGGATCTTCGCCACGATGCTCTGGGCGATCGCCGCGGTCTGCGCGCTGGCCGCGCTGAGCAGCGCGGTCCGCTCCGACATCCAGCCGGTCCGCACCACCATCGACACGCTGCTGCTGCCGGCACCGGCCAACCTGGCGTACGCGGTCTTCATCGGCATCCTCGCCTCGGCGGTGCTGCGTCGCAAGCGGTTGGCCTACTGGGTGCTGGTCGTCTACTTCACGCTCAGCCTGGTGGTCGGCGCGCTGGCTGGCCTGCTGCTGGTGGCGATCGGTGCGGAGCGGCTCACCGACGACGCCGGGCAGCGGATCTTCAACATGGTCGAGACGGTCGGCGTCTGGGTCGGCACCGGCTTCGCCGCCGGCGCGCTGGCCCTGCTGCTGGCCGCCCGGCGGGAGTTCTACGCCCGGGTCCGCAGCGGCAGCACCCGCCGGGCGCTGGCGGTCTTCTTCGGGCTGGCGGCGGCCGCGGTCGGCGTCGGCTACCTGCTGCTCACCGCGGTCCCGGGCACCCTGCGGACCTGGCTGGACCGGCTCGGGTACGCCATCGAGAAGGTCTTCGGCGGCGCGATCACCCTGGACGTCACCCGGCAGGGGCAGGCCCCCGGCTGGGTCAACCTGCTGCTCGGCGCGATGGGCGCGGCGGCCATCCTGGCCGGGCTGTTCACCCTGCTCCGCTCGCAGCGGGCCGCCGCCGTGCTGCACCCGGAGGAGGAGCAACGGATCCGCTCGCTGCTGGCCCGGCACGGCGGGCGGGACTCGCTCGGCTACTTCGCCACCCGTCGGGACAAGGCGGCGATCTTCTCGGCCAGCGGCAAGGCCGCGATCACCTACCGGGTGGTCAACGGGGTGAGCCTGGCCAGCGGGGACCCGGTGGGCGACCCGGAGGCCTGGGGGCCGGCCATCGAGGCCTGGCTCGACCAGGCCCGGGAGTACGCCTGGACGCCGGCGGTGATGGGCGCGAGCGAAGCCGGCGCGCGGGCCCACCACCGACACGGGCTCAAGGTGCTGCAACTGGGCGACGAAGCGATCCTGCTGGCCCGGGAGTTCGACCTGGACGGGCGGGACATGCGCCCGGTACGCCAGGCCGTGCACCGGGTCGAGCGAGCCGGCTACACCGCCCGGGTCCGCCGGCACGCCGAGATCCCGGCGGAGGAACTGGCCACCCTCGCCGGCCTGGCCACCAGTTGGCGGGACACCGAGCACGAGCGGGGCTTCTCGATGGCTCTGGGCCGGCTCGGCGACCCGGCCGACGGCGACTGCGTGCTGGTCGAGGCGCACGACGGCACGGGCCGGGTGCGCGCGCTGCTGTCGCTGAGCCCGTGGGGCGCCGACGGGCTGTCGCTGGACCTGATGCGCCGCGACCGGACCGCCGACAACGGAGTCACCGAGTTCATGGTCGTGGCGCTGCTGGGCGCCGCGTCCCGGCTCGACGTCGAGCGGGTGTCGCTGAACTTCGCGGTCTTCCGCTCGGTCTTCGAGCAGGGCGCCCGGATCGGCGCCGGCCCGATCATCCGGCTCTGGCGGCACGCCCTGCTCTTCTTCTCCCGCTGGTGGCAGCTGGAGTCGCTGTACCTGTCCAACGCCAAGTATCAGCCGCACTGGACGCCCCGCTACCTCTGCTTCGGGGAGCGCCGGGAACTCGCCCGGGTGGGTCTCGCCGCGGCGGTCGCCGAGGGCTTCCTCGCCCTGCCCGGTGGCCGTCCCGCGCCGCTGCACGGGGTGCCGCGCGCTGGCGGAGGGGTGGACTTCGTCCCGCCGGACGCCGGCGCGGTGCACGCGGTCACCCCCGAGCGGGCCGCGGAGCACCGGCCGGAGCAGGTCCGGGTACGCCTGGCCAAGCTGGACCGGCTGCGCGCCGAGGGAGTCGACCCGTACCCGGTGGGCTACCCGCGTACCGACAGCTGCGCGGCGGTGCGCGCCCGGCACGCCGGGCTGGCGCCGGACAGCGGGACGGGGGAGACCGTTGCGGTGGCCGGCCGGGTGCTGCTGGTCCGCGACTTCGGCGGGATCTGCTTCGCCACCGTCCGGGACGGCAGCGGCGACCTGCAACTGGTGCTGGAGCACGACCTGGACCGGTGGCGGGGCGCCGTGGACATCGGCGACCACGTCGGCGCGACCGGCGAGGTGTACGCCACGAAGCGCGGCGAGGTGTCGGTGCGGGTGGCGGACTGGCGGCTGACCGCCAAATGCCTGCGCCCACTGCCGGACAAGCACCGCGGGCTGGCCGACCCGGAGGCCCGGGTCCGGCAGCGCTACCTCGACCTGGCCACCAGCACCGAGGCGCGGGACCTGCTGCGGGCCCGCGGCGCCGCCCTGCACAGCCTGCGGCAGTCCCTGGTCGCCCGGGACTTCCTCGAGGTGGAGACCCCGATCCTGCAGCGCGTGCACGGCGGGGCCAACGCCCGCCCGTTCGTCACCCACAGCAACGCCTACGACCTGCGGCTGCACCTGCGGATCGCGCCCGAGCTCTATCTGAAGCGGCTCGCCGTGGGCGGGGTCGAGCGGGTGTACGAGCTGGGTCGGGCGTTCCGCAACGAGGGCGTCGACTACAGCCACAACCCGGAGTTCACCGTGCTGGAGGCGTATCAGGCGTACGCCGACTACCACGACATGCGGGAGCTGGCCCGGGAGTTGATCGTCGCGGCGGCGGTGGCGGTACACGGCGCGCCGCTGGCCCGCCGTCCCGGCACCGGGGAGCCGGTGGACATCGGCGGCCGGTGGCCGGTGCGGACGGTCAACGAGGCGGTCTCCGCCGCGCTCGGCGAGGAGGTCACCGCCGACACCGAGCTGGCTACGCTGCGCAAGCTCTGTGACACGGCCGGGGTGTCGTACGACCCGCGCTGGGAGCGCGGCGCGGTGCTGCTGGAGCTCTACGAGCGGCTGGTCGAGGCGCGGACCGAGGTGCCCACGTTCTACCTGGACTTCCCGACCGACGTCTCGCCGCTGACCCGGCAGCACCGGGACGACCCACGGCTGGCGGAGCGGTGGGACCTGGTGGCGTTCGGGATGGAGCTGGGCACCGCGTACACGGAGCTGGTGGACCCGACCGAGCAGCGGCGCCGGCTGACCGCGCAGTCGCTGAAGGCGGCCGGCGGCGACCCGGAGGCGATGGAGCTGGACGAGGACTTCCTCACCGCGCTGGAGTACGCGATGCCGCCGACCGGTGGCCTGGGTCTGGGCGTGGACCGGCTGGTGATGCTGCTGACCGGCCGGTCGATCCGGGAGACGCTGCCGTTCCCGCTGGTCCGCGAGTCCTCGTGAGCCCGTCCCGGCCGGCCCGGGCGCTGCCGGCGGCGGCGCTCGCGCTGGCGGCGGTGCTCTACTGTTCCTGGCTGCTCGGCCCGCTGCTGAACCCGGCGCTCGGCCTCACCCACGGGTACGCCAGCGAGCTGGCCGCCCGGGACCAGCCGTGGCACCTGGTCTTCGGGCTGGGTGACGTGCTGACCGGGGTGGTCGCGGTGGTCGTCGGGGCGCTGCTGGCGGTGACCTCCCGGGGCGCGCCCCGGGTGGCCTGGCTCGGGTTGGTGTTCTTCGGGGCGGCCACCGCGCTGGACGGCGGGGTGACCCCGATGGACTGTTCCCCGTCGACCGACGCGCAGTGCGCCCGGCTGGAGGGGCTGGGCGGCCTCTCCTGGCGGCACGAGGCGCACTCGGTCACCTCGTCGCTGGCGGTGGCCGGCGGCGTGGTCTCCCTGATCGCGATCCTGGCCGTGCTCCGCACGCCGGCGTGGCGGCGGTGGGGGATCGCGGTGGCGGTGGTCCTGCTGGCCGGCACGGTGGTCACGCTGGTCGAGACCATCGACCCGGACGCCACTCTCGGGGCCTGGCAGCGGGTCCAGCTGGTGGGCCTTTCCGGCTGGTTGCTGCTCGCCGCCGCGGTCGCCGCCCGACCGGGCAGCCGCGCGCCGCGCCGCGACCGGCCGCGGCCGACGACGGACGCCCCGGGCGGGTCCGGTTGAACGGCCCTTCGGGCGGGCCTGCCGGCCTGGGCGGCGGCACCGGCGGACCCGGCCCGGCCGTGCTGCTCTGCGCGGGGATGGGGGAGGGCGCCGGCACCTGGGCCGCCCTCGTCCCGTTGCTCGCCGGCCGGCACCGGGTGGCGCTGCTCGACCGGCCCGGGCTGGGGGTCGTACCGGACGACGGGCGGGTGCCGACGCTGGCCGGGGAGGTGGCTCGGATCGCTCCGCTGGTCGAGGAGCTGGGGAGGCCGGTGCTGGTGGCGCACTCGGCGGCGGCGCTGCCCGCCGAGGCGTACGCGCGATGCCACCGGGGGCGGCTCGCCGGCCTGGTGCTGGTCGATCCGAGCCTGGTCGAGGTGCCGGGCCCGGCGTGGGGCGCGGCACGGGCGGCCCGTCTCGTCGCCGCCGGGGCGCCGGCCCTCGGCGCCGCCCTCGACCGGGTCGGGCTGGCCCGCCGCCTGGGCCCGTGGGCGTGGACCCGGGCGGTCCGCCGGATGAGCGTGCTGCCGCCCGATCCGGCCCGGGCGGTGCCGTACCGCTCGGGGGCGGTGCTGGTCCGGGTGCTGGTGGAGTGGCTGGCGTACCCGGCGATGGCCGCGGAGCTGGTGGCCCTGCGCCGGCGTACCGCCCCGCCGGCGGTGCCGGTGGTGGTGCTGACCGCCCTCGGCGACGTGGCCACGGCCTCCGGACGGGCGGCGTGGCGGGCCGGGCACGCGCGGCTCGCCGCGAGCTTCCCGGCGGGTCGGCAGGAGGTGCTGCGGGACGCCCGGCACCTGGTGCACCGGGACCGTCCGGAGGTGGTGGCCGCCGCCGTTGCGGCCGTCGGGCGTGACAGCGGGTCCTAGCCTGGTCCCCGTGCCGGGTCCGCTGGTGGTGACGGGTCTGTGGGCGTACACGCTCACCGGGTTGACGCTGCTCGGCGAGCGCCCGGCCGAACTCCTCGCCGGCGCGGCCGTGGTGGCCGCGCTGCTGCTCGCGGCGCTCCTCGCGGTGCGCGCCGGGGTGGCCGGGGCCGGTGCGCCCCGGACCGGCCGGCGGGCCACCGGCCTGCGAGCCCGGGCCCGGGCCCGTCGGGTGCCCCGTCAGGTCGACCCGGACGCGGCGGGCCGGCCGCGCCCGCGCGCGCCGGGGTGGTGCCTCCCGGTCGGGTGGCGGCCGCTCGCGGGCTGACCCCGCGCCCCGCCGCCCGGCCGGTTCCGTCGTCATCCGTCCCACCGGGGCGACCCGGTGGGACATCCGGAACCGGACCGAGGGGTTCACCCATGCTCGCCTTCTCACCCGTGCACGACGCGGTCGGCGCCGCCGGCGCCGCCGTCAGCTGGCTCTCCGACGCGCTCACCCCGCTCTCGGGAGGGGCCGCCACCGCCGTCGCGATCGTCCTGTTCACCGTCGCCGTCCGTCTGCTGATCTCACCGCTCACCCTGGCCCAGGTCCGCGGGGAGCGGCGCCGCGCGGCGCTCGCGCCCGAGGTCCGCGAGCTGCAGCGGAGGTACGCCGACGACCCGGCCCGGTTGCAGTCCGAACTGTTCGGGCTCTACCGGCGGGCCGGCGCCAATCCGGTCGCCGGCTGCCTGCCGGCGCTGCTCCAGGCGCCGTTCTTCCTGGTCATGTACCGCCTCTTCGCCACCGGCGAGGGCGGTTCCGGGCTGCTCGACGAGCGGCTGGCCGGGGTGCCGCTGGGCTGGCACCTCGGCGACGGGCTCTCCGGCCCGGTGGTGCTGGTCTTCGGGGTGCTGCTCGCGGCGCTGCTGGGCCTGGCCTGGTTGCAGTCCCGGCGGGCCCGGCAGGCGGCGGCGACCGGGACGGTGGCCGGCGCGCCGACCGAGGGACCCGGGGCGGCCACCCTGGGCCGGCTGATCCCGCTGCTGCCCTTCACCACCGTGCTGGTCGCGCTGGTGGTGCCGCTGGCGGCGGTGCTCTACCTGGTCACCACCACCGGGTGGACGGCGCTGGAGCAGTTGGTGCTGCGCCGGCCCCGGCCGGCAGACATCGGCGTACGGCGCTGAGTCGGGTCTACCGGGGCCTCTTCTCGCCGCGTCGACGGGCGGGAGGAGCCCCTTCCCCGTCAACCGTGAAGCCACACCTGGCCACCCTGCCCTGACCGGCACGGGCCGTCGCCGCCGGTACGCCGGGCGGCGGCGGCCCCGCGTGATCAGCGACCGGCGGTCACCGACTCCCGGTCGCGCCGCGCGCGGCGCTTCCGGATCTTCTTGCCGCCCCAGCTGACGACCATGATCCCGAAGACGGCGAAGATCGCGTAGTTGAACCAGTTGCTGTACTGCTCCACCTGCTGCCAGCGGGAGCCGAGGGCGAAGCCCAGGCCGATGATCAGCGAGTTCCACACCCCGCTGCCCAGCGTGGTCAGCAGGACGAACTCGCCCAGCGGCATCCGGTTCGCCCCGGCCGGTACGGAGACCAGGCTGCGGACCACCGGGACCACCCGGCCGATCAGCACCGCCCACCGGCCGTGCCGCTCGAACCAGCGGTCGGCCTTCTCCAGGTCGTCCCGGTCAACCAGGGGGACGTGGTCCAGCCAGCGCTTCAGCCGCTCCTCGCCGAGCGCGGCGCCGAGCCAGTAGAGCACCAGGGCGCCGAGCAGCGAGCCGGCCGTGGCGGCGAGCACGATCAGGACGACGTTGAACCGGCCCTCCGCGGCGAGGTAACCGGCCATGGCCAGCACGATCTCGCTGGGGATCGGCGGGATGATGCTCTCCAGGGCCACCAGCAGGGCCACCCCGACGGCACCGAGGGAGTCGATGATGCCGGCCACCCAACCGGTCAGCCCGCTGAACTGGTTCGGGTCGACGTTCTGGGCGAGTGCCATGGGCGTCCTTCCGAGGGCTGTCGGGGAGACTGAGGTGGTACCCCCGCTGCCAGCCCTCACACCTGCCGGTGACCCGGCCCACTGACCGTCCGCTCAGCCCGCGGCGCCCGGCCCGTTCCGGGACAGGCCGCCCACCCGGTGCCGCGCGCTCAGCCCTCCGGATGCAACTCCCGGTCGGCCGGGCCCTGCCGCCAGCCGGTGAACCGCACGGTCAGCCCGCCCCGGGTCGGCGAGCAGCAGAACGGGCCGGCGAGCGCCGCGGCGTCCGGCCCGAGCGGGGCGAGCCGGACCAGCCGCCACGCCTCCCCGTCCACCCGGGCCCGCACGGTCAGCGCGTCGCCGTCCCGGCTGACCCGCACGGTGACCTCCCGCCCCGCCCACTCCGGCACCGGGGCCACCGACCAGTCGGAGACCTCCCGGGTCACCACCGCGCCGAGCTGCGGGGACCCGTCGCTGACCTCCACCCCGGCCTTGACCCAGTTCCGCTCGTCCACCCGGACCAGCACGCCGGCCTGGTCGAACTGCGCGCCGTAGTCCAGCCGGAAGCTCACCTCGACCGCGCTGCCGCCGGGCAGCGGCGCGAGCAGCGCCGGGCCGTCGTCGTGGACGAACCCGTAGCTGGTGTGCCGCCAGTAGTCGCTCTCGGCGCCCGGCTCCACCAGCAGGTGACCCTCGCCGGTCCGCTCGACCCGGACCGGCGCGTGCAGCCACTCACCGGAATCCCAGTCCACGTCCCGCGCCGCCTGCGCCGCCTGCTCAGCCATGCCGGCACGGTACCGCCGCCGTGCGCGCCACCCCAGCGGCGACGTGAACGCCGACCCGGGGCCGTCCCGCGTGTTTGCCGGAGCGGTCGATCGGAGACATAAAGCCGGCATGGGTGACAGGTGGTACTCCGAGGCGGTCGTCTACTGCCTCGACATCGACACGTACGCGGACTCCGACGGCGACGGGGTCGGTGACATCAGAGGGCTGATCGGCCGGCTCGACTACCTGGCGCGACTCGGCGTCACCTGTCTCTGGCTGCACCCGATCCACCCGTCGCCCAACCGGGACGACGGCTACGACGTCACCGACTTCTACAACGTGGACCCCCGCTTCGGCACCCTCGGCGACTTCGCCGAGCTGCTGCACCAGGCGCAGAACCGGGGCATCCGGGTGATCATCGACCTGGTGGTCAACCACACCTCGGACGAGCACCCGTGGTTCCAGTCCGCCCGATCCTCGCCGGACTCGCCGTACCGGGACTGGTTCGTCTGGTCCGACCACGAGCCGGACGACCGCCACCAGGGGATGGTCTTCCCGGGCGAGCAGGACGACACGTGGAGCTACGACCGGACCGCGAAGGCCTGGTTCTACCACCGGTTCTACGAGTACCAACCGGACCTGAACTTCGCGAACCCGGCGGTCCGCGCCGAGGTCAAGAAGATCATGTCGTTCTGGCTCCAGCTCGGCGTCTCCGGGTTCCGGATGGACGCGGTGCCGTTCATCATCGAGCTGACCGAGCCGGGCAACCCGAACTCCCCGAAGGACTTCGAGTTCATCACCGAGATGCGCCAGCACGTGCAGTGGCGCCGCGGCGACGCCGTCCTGCTGGCCGAGGCGAACGTCGAGCCGGACCAGCTGCCCACCTACTTCGGCGACAGCGGCGGCTCCGGCAACCGGATCCACATGCTCTTCGACTTCATGCTCAACGGCCGGCTCATGCTGGCGCTGGCCCGGCAGGACCCGGAGTCGGTGATCGAGGCCCTGCGCGACACCCCGGCCCTGCCGGTCGGCGGGCAGTGGGCCACCTTCCTGCGCAACCACGACGAGATCGACCTGTCCCGGCTCACCGCCGAGCAGCGCAACCAGGTGTACGCGCAGTTCGGCCCGGACCAGGACATGCGGATCTACGACCGGGGCATCCGCCGCCGGCTCGCCCCGATGCTCGGCAACGACCGGCGCCGCATCGAGCTGGCGTACGCGCTGCAGTTCTCGCTGCGCGGCACGCCGGTGCTGCGCTACGGCGAGGAGATCGGCATGGGCGAGGACCTGTCGCTGCCCGGCCGGCAGGCGATCCGTACCCCGATGCAGTGGTCGTACAAGGAGAACGCCGGCTTCTCCACGGCGGACCCGGAGAAGCTGGTCCGACCGGTGATCGACAAGGGTGACTTCGGCTACCAGCAGGTCAACGTGACCCGCCAGCGCGGCGACACGAAGTCGCTGCTGGCCTGGTTCGAGCGGATGATCCGTACGCTGCGCGAGGCGCCGGAGATCGGGTCCGGCTCGACGAAGCACATCGACGTGCCGATGCCGGCCGGGGTGCTGGCGCACCGGGCGGACGGGCCCACCGGGACCATGGTCTTCCTGCACAACCTGGGCACCGAGGACGTCGAGGTGGACCTGAGTTCGCTCGCCGCCGAGGCGGACCTGCCGACGGACGTCCTCACCGACCGCGGCTACGCCGAGGTCGGCAAGCTGGACAGCCTCAAGCTGGCCGGCTACGGCTACCGCTGGATCCGGCTCTGCCGGGGCGCGGCCGTCTGACGGGCTGATCCACACGCTTCGCGGCATGTCGCGGTGTCCGGTGCCCGGGACACCGCGACATCCCGCATCCGGCGTCGGTCGCGCCGGTGCGAGGGGCGGTCCGGTGGGCGTACCCCTGGGTTAAGCTCCTTCGATCGAGCCACAAGTTACCGGGAGGTAATCATGTCGGAGGAGCCCCGCGTCGCCATCGTGACCGGAGCCGCGCGCGGCATCGGCGCGGCCACCGCCCGCCGGCTGGCCGCCGACGGCATGGCCGTCTCCGTGGTCGACATCGAGGAGTCGGCGACCAAGGAGACGGTGGACGCGATCGCCGCCGGCGGCGGCCGGGCCCTAGGGGTCGGCGCCGACGTCTCCGACCGGACCCAGGTGGAGGCCGCCGTCGAGCGGGTCGCCGCCGAGCTGGGCGCGCCGACCGTGCTGGTCAACAACGCCGGCGTGCTCCGCGACAACCTGCTGTTCAAGATGACCGACGCCGACTGGGACACGGTCATGGGCGTGCACCTGCGGGGCGCGTTCCTGTTCAGCCAGGCCGCGCAGAAGCACATGGTCGAGCGGAAGTGGGGCCGGATCGTCAACCTCTCCAGCACCTCGGCGCTGGGCAACCGGGGCCAGGCGAACTACTCGGCGGCCAAGGCCGGCCTGCAGGGCCTCACCAAGACCCTCGCCATCGAGCTGGGCCCGTTCGGCGTGACGGTCAACGCGGTGGCGCCCGGCTTCATCGTCACCGACATGACCGCCGCCACCGCCGCCCGGATGAAGGTCGACTTCGACGACCTGCAGAAGCACGCCGCCGCCGAGATCCCGGTCCGCCGCCCCGGCCGGCCGGACGACGTCGCGCACACCATCTCGTTCCTGGTGAGCGAGGGGGCGTCGTTCGTCTCCGGCCAGGTCATCTACGTCGCCGGAGGCCCGAAGGACTGACCGCGCGCCGCGTCCCGCGCCACGAATGGCCACTCTTTTAGAGAAGGAGTGGCCATTCCGCGTTCCATGGCCACTCTTTCTCTGAAAGTGCTCGCGCTCGCGACGGGTCAGGTGGGGTCGTTGCGGGTGCGCCAGAGCCAGAGGAGGCCCAGGATCGGTAGGACCAGGGGGATGTAGCCGTAGCCGCTGCCGAACTGCGACCAGACCGTCTCGTCCGGGAAGAGCTCCTTGTCGGCCAGGCTGAGGATGCCGACCGCGACCACCCCGACCAGCTCGACCGAGCAGCAGGCCAGGGCGACCCGCCGGCCGGTGTGACCGGCCCGGGCCAGCCCCACCGCGGCCACGATGTAGATCACCGCGGCCAGCGCGGAGAGCAGGTAGGCCACCGGCGCCTCGTCGAACTTCGTGGCGATCTGCAGCCCGGCCCGCGAGGTGGCGGCGATCGCGAAGAGCAGGTAGACCGCGATCAGCAGCCGGCCCGGCCCCTTGTTGGTGGCGCGTTCGGGCGCCCTGGCCTCAACCACCCAGGACCTCCCAGGTCTGCTGGAGCCGCACCACGACCACCGGGGTGACCAGGCAGACCGCGCAGACGATCGCCGAACCCCAGCGGGTCGGCTCCATCCGGGCCAGCACCCAGGCCAGCGGCGGCAGGCAGACCAGCGTCACCAGGTAGCCGAAGAACGCGCCGGGCTCGCCCGGCCGCTCGCCGACGCCGAGCGCGACCAGCGCCACCACGGCCAGCGCGAGGAGCGCGACCTCCAGCACGGCCAGGCCGACGAACTGGAGCCGGTCCGGCGGCCGGTGGCGCACCGCGGCCACCAGGGCCCAGAGCGCGAGTACGAGCGACAGCACGATCGCTGCCGTCGGGAGGAGCCCGTCCACCGGCGAGCCGGCCGTGGCCGCGCTGGTCATCGAGGGCATCCGAACGGAGTGTCGGTCACCGGCACAGCCTACTAACCGTCGTAGTACTAGCCGCCGTCCCGGTCCGTCGGCGCGCGTCGCGTCCCGGCCGGCCGGCGCTCTCCGCGCTGGCCCGGCCACGTCGCCTGCGCGGACGCGGGTGGGAGACTAGCGTGGATCACGGCCACGGCGTCGCCGTGGCCCACGACGACAGCGGGGGTACTCGTGCTGCGGTTCGGCTTGTTCGGCACCGGTCACTGGGCGGCGGAGACGCACGCCGCCGCGCTCGACGCGCACCCGCGCGCCGAGCTGGTCGGGGTCTGGGGACGCAACCCGGAGCGGGCCGCCGAGCTGGCCGCCCGGCACGGGGTGCCGGTCTTCGGCGACGTCGACGCGCTGCTGGACGCCTGCGACGCGATCGCCGTCGCGCTGCCGCCGGACGTGCAGGCCGACATCGCCGTCCGGGCCGCCACCGCCGGCCGGCACCTGCTGCTGGACAAGCCGCTGGCGCTCAGCCTCGCCGACGCCGACCGGGTGGTCGCCGCCGCCGAGGCGTCCGGGGTCGCCTCGGTGGTCTTCTTCACCCAGCGGTACCACCCCAACATCACCGGGTTCCTTGCCGCCACCGCCGCGGCCGGCGGCTGGCAGCACGCGCGGGCGACCATGTTCGCCTCCATCTACCAGCCCGGCAGCCCGTACGGAGCATCGCAGTGGCGGCGGGACCGGGGCGCGTTGTGGGACATCGGCCCGCACGCCCTGTCGCTCATCCTGCCGGTGCTCGGCCGGGTGAACCGGGTGGCCGCGATGGACGGGCCGAGCGGCCTGGTCCACCTGCTGCTCACCCACGACGGGGGCGCCACCAGCTCACTGTCGCTCACCCTGGACGCGCCGCGCGAGGCGATGACCCGCGACTTCGTCTTCTTCGGCGAGAACGGCACGGAGACCGTCCCGCCCGGTGACGGCGACCCCCTCGCCGCCTTCGGCACGGCGATCGACCAGCTGCTGGAGGAGGTCGAGGCCGGCACCCGGGACCACCGCTGCGACGTGCGCTTCGGCCGGGAGGTGGTGGCCGTGCTGGCCGCCGCCGAGACCGCCCGCACCGAGGGCCGCACCGTCGACATTTGATCCTGCGCCGTCCCGTCACCCCGAAAAGCCGTCGCGGGGCGACCGGTGCCCCACTAGCCTGGCCGGCATGTTCACGCACGCCCTGATCGACGCGGCCGTCACGCCGGCCGCGTGGGGCCCGCTGCTGGTGGCCCGCCCGCGAGTCCGGCGTCCGGCCCTGGCCGGCCGGGACGCCCCGCGCGCCTGACTTGAACCGCCGCACCGCCGCCGCCTCATCGCGGCCGGCGGGTGCGTCGCGCCCGCGTACCCACGCCGACTTCCAGGGTCGTCCGAGTCCCGATCCGCTCGGACAGGCCCCGCCGTGCGCTGCCTGTCCGTACCGTCGCCGACCGGCGACAGACAGGACGATCCCCGTGGCGCCCCGCCGACACCGCACCACCGCACGCGACCGGTCCCGTCGCGTACTGTCCCAGAACTTCCTCGCCGACCCGGCCGCCGTCGCGCGGATGGTCCGGGCGGCCCGACCCGGCCCGGACGACCTGCTGCTGGAGGTGGGCGCCGGGCGCGGCCAGCTGACCCGGCCGCTCGCCGCCCGGTGCGGCCGGCTGGTCGCGTACGAGGTCGATCCCGCCGTCACCGCGCAGCTGGCCGCCGTCTGCGCGGAGCTGCCGCACGCCCACCACCGCCAGGCCGACTTCCTGGCCGCGAGCCCGCCGGACGAGCCGTTCGCCGTGGTCGGGAACATCCCCTGGTCGCTGACCGCCGCGGTGGTCCGCTGGTGCCTCGCCGCGCCCGGGCTGCGCGCGGCGACCCTGCTCACCCAGCTGGAGTACGCCCGCAAGCGCAGCGGCGACCACGCCCGGTGGAGCCGGCTCACCGTGCTCACCTGGCCGGAACACCACTGGCGGTTGGCCGGCCGGATCTCCCGTACCTCGTTCCGCCCGGTGCCCGCCGTGGACGGCGGCATCCTGCGCATCGAGCGCCGGCCGGAGCCGCTGCTGCCCCGGGCGGCGCTGCCGGCGTACCGGAGGATGGTGGAACTCGGCTTCGGCGGGGCCGGCGGCTCGCTCGCGGCCTCGCTGCGCGCGGCGCATCCCCGGGCCCAGGTGGACGGCGCGCTGCGGGCGGGCCGGGTCGACCCGGCCACGCCGGTCGGCCTGGTCTGGCCGGAGCAGTGGTTGGTGCTGTTCCGGCTGCTGCACCCCGCCGACCCGCGCGCCGCCGACCCGGACCGGTCAGCGTGACGGTCCGGTGAGCTCAGGCGAGGCTGGCGAGGGACTCGTTCAGCTCCGCCGGGTCGTCGAACTGCTCGGCGGGCAACGCCTTCAGCATCTGCAGCAGCTCGGTGCTGGCCCCGTTCTCCTGGGCCCAGCGGACCAGGTCCTCGCGGGAGACCGGGTAGTCGAGCCCGGCCAGGTACTCCCGCAACTGCACCCCGGTGACGGTCATGCCGCCCGGCTACCCGCCCTGGTGGGGGCCACACCTCCGGGTCCGCGGTTTGCCCGGCAGTGCGCCGGGTAGCCGCGGACATGCTGGTTCAGCGGCTCGGCGCGCCGAGCGACTTCGATCCGGTGCTGGAGCGCGTCCGGGACGCCCGGGTGGTCATGATCGGTGAGGCGACCCACGGCAGTCACGACTACTACCGACTGCGCGAGCAGCTCACCCGACGGCTCATCGCCGAGCAGGGCTTCGACTTCGTGGCGGTGGAGGGGGACTGGCCGGACTGCGACCGGGTGCACCGTGCGGTGGTGGGGGCGCCCGGCGGCGCCGCCGACCCGCGTATCGCGCTGGAGCGCTTCGAGCGCTGGCCCACCTGGATGTGGGCGAACGCCGAGGTGGACCGCTTCTGCCGCTGGCTGAAGGCGTGGAACATGGAGCGCCCGGAGGGGGAGCGGGCCGGCTTCCACGGGTTGGACGTCTACAGCCTCTGGGAGTCGATGCAGGCCATCTTCGACTACCTCGGCGAGGAGGACCCGCGGTCGCTGGAGGCGGCGCAGGAGGCGTACCGGTGCTTCGAGCCGTACGGCAAGCGGGTCGAGGAGTACGGCGCGGCCAGCCGGTTCGTCTCGGCCCGCTGCGAGGAGGAGGTGGTACGCCTGCTGGCGCGTACCCGGGCGCACGCCCTGGCGGACGGCCCGGCGGCCTTCTCTGCCTGGCAGAACGCGGAGGTGGTGGCCGGCGCGGAGCGCTACTACCGGGCGATGGTGCACGGCGGCCCGGAGTCGTGGAACGTGCGGGACATCCACATGGCGGACACGCTGGATCGCCTGCTGGACCGGTACGGCCCGGATTCCCGGGGGATCGTCTGGGCGCACAACACGCACGTGGGGGACGCCCGGGCCACCGACATGGCGGCCGACGGGATGGTCAACATCGGCCAGCTGGCCCGGGAGCGGATGGGCCGGGACGCGGTCGCGCTGATCGGATTCGGCGGCTACCGGGGGACGGTGGTCGCCGCGCCGCGCTGGGGTTCCCCGGCCGAGGCGATGGTGGTGCCGCCGGCCCGGGAGGGTTCGGTGGAGCGCCGGCTGCACGAGCTGATGCCGGAGCGGGCGGTGCTGGTCTTCGGCGGGCCGGACGAGCCCGAGTGGGTGACCGGCACCGCCGACCACCGGGCGATCGGGGTGGTCTACGACCCGACCTTCGAGTCCTGGGGCAACTACGTGCCGACCCGGCTCGGCGACCGGTACGACGCGTTCATCTGGTGCGACGAGACCACCGCGCTGCACCCGCTGCCCGCCCTCACCGCGTTCGGCGAGATGGAGACCTACCCGGCCGGCGTGTGACCGGCCGGGCAGGCCCGCCAGGTCAGACGTTGGCCGGCTGCCGGTCGAGGTGGGCGCGCAGCCCCTCGCCCTCGATGTCCACGTTGGGCAGGACCTTGTCCAGCCAGCGGGGCAGCCACCAGGCCTTCGTGTTGAGCAGCGACATCACCGCCGGGACGATGGTCATCCGGACCACGAAGGCGTCGATGGCGACGCCGATCGCGAGCGCGAAGCCCATCGACTTGATGACCGGGTCGTCGAGGAAGACGAAGCCACCGAACACCGAGATCATGATCAGCGCGGCGGCGGTGACCACCCGGGCGCCGTGCCCCATCCCGTTGATGGTGGCCTGCCGGGCGGTGTCGCCGTGCACGAAGTCCTCCCGCATCCGGGAGACCAGGAAGACCTCGTAGTCCATCGCCAGTCCGAACAGGATGCCGATGAGCAGGATCGGCAGGAAGCTGATCAGCGGCCCCGGGGTGTCCAGGCCGACCAGGTCGGCGAGGTGGCCCTGCTGGAACACCGCGACCGTGATGCCGAAGGTGGCCGCCACGGTGAGCAGGAAGCCCAGCGCCGCCTTGACCGGCACCAGGACCGAGCGGAACACCAGCATCAGCAGCAGGATCGACAGGCCGACCACGAGCAGCAGGTAGACCGGGAGCGCGTCGGAGAGCTTCTCGGAGACGTCGATGCCGATCGCGGTGACACCGGTCAGCAGCACCTCGGCGTTGGCGATGCCGCCGACGTGGTCCCGGATGTCGTGCACCAGCGTCTCGGTGGCCGGGTCGGTCGGCCCGGTCTTCGGGATGACGCCGAGCAGCGCCGTCCGGCCCGAGGGGTCGACCTGCGGCGGGGCCACCGCCAGCACGCCCTCGGTGCGCTGGATCAGCGCGGTGACCTGCGGTACGGCGGCGGAGGTGGCCTGCGGCGAGTCGGAGGTGACGACCACCGCGAGCCGGCCGGTGAAGCCGGGGCCGAAGCCCTCGCGGATCAGGTCGCTGCTCACGCGGGCGGGGGTGCCTCCCGGCGCGGCGCCGGCATCCGGCAGGGCCAGCCGCATGTCCTGGGCGGGCAGCGCGAGCAGCCCGAGGCCGAGCAGCCCGACCAGGATGACGGGCAGCCGCAACTTCGTCACCCAGTGCGCCCAGCGGAACCCGAAGCCGGAGCGGTCCTCCACGCGGGCGGGGGCGGCCTGGTCGGTGCCGGGAGCGGTCCCGGCCCTGCGCAGCTTCCGGGGGAGCACCTTGCGGCCGGCGAAGCCGAGCAGCGCCGGGGCGAGGGTGATCGCGACCAGCACGGCCACGGTCACCGTGCCGGCGGCGGCCAGACCCATCACGGTGAGGAACGGGATGTCCACCACGGCGAGGCCGGCCAGCGCGATCACCACGGTGGCGCCGGCGAAGACCACGGCGGAGCCGGCGGTGCCCACGGCCCGGCCGACGGCCTCCTCCGGGCTCAGCCCGTCGAGCAGGTTCTGTCGGTGCCGGGAGGTGATGAAGAGCGAGTAGTCGATGCCGACCGCCAGGCCGAGCATCAGGGCCAGGATGGGCGCGGTGCTGGTCAGCTCGACCACGCCGCTGAGCGCGAAGAGGCCGGCCATGCCGACACCCACGCCGATCAGCGCGTTGAGCATGGTCATGCCGGCCGCGACCAGCGAGCCGAAGGTGACGATCAGGACGATCGCGGCGACCGCCACGCCCAGCGCCTCGGTCGAGCCGACCTCGGGCTCGGAGTTGAGCACCTCACCGCCGGGCGCGACCTGCCAGCCCGGCGCCGCGGCCGCCGCGCCGACCTTCTCGTACGCCTCCCGCTGGTCGTCGGTGACCTCGTCCGCGCGGCTGGCGAACTGCACCTGGACCAGGGCGTACCGGCCGTTGGGGGAGATCGCCTGGACCTGGAACGGGTCGACCGCGCCGACCACGCCGGGCAGTGTCGCCGCCTCCTGGACGACGCCCCTGACCACGGTCTGCCCCTCCGGCGTGACGAGCTGGCCGTCCGACGGCGCCTTCACCGCGATGGTGCCGGTGGCGCCGCTGGCCGCCGGGAACCGCTCGGCGAGCAGGTCGATGGCCTGCTGCGACTCGGTGCCGGGCATGGTGAAGTTGCTGGCCGTCGGGCCGCGCAGGGTCGCCGCGGCGAAGCCGAGGCCGACGAGTACGACGAGCCAGACGGCGACGACGAGTCGCCGGCGGCGCAGTGAGGCCCGGCCGAGCCGGTACAGCAGGGTCGCCATCAGGTCCTTGTCCTCAATCGTTGACGGGTGGGTCGGTCGGGGCCAGCACCCGCCGGGCGATCGCCAGCAGGGCGGGGCGCAGCTCGTCGTCGGGCACGTCGACGAACTCGGCGCACGCCTCCGGGATCCCGGCGAGTACGACCAGCGCCGCGATCCGGGCGGCGGGACGGTCGTCGTGGCCGGCCAGCGCGTCGAGCAGCCGTTCGGAGATGCGTTGGACGTGCGCGAAGGCCGGCTGCTGGAGCAGCTCGGGGAACTCGCCGCGGAGCAGCGCGATCTCGCGGCGGAAGCGCACCGCGAGGTCGACGAAGCCCTCGGCGGCGACGCGTCGGGCGTCGACCCCGTCGAGTGCCACGATCCGCTCGTCGAGCTCCCGCAGCACGCCGATCGGCTTCGCCATCAGCTCGGCGAGCAGGGCCTCCTTGTTGGCGAAGTGGTAGAGCACGGCGGCCTTGGAGCAGCCCACCTCGCGGGCGATGTCCTGCAGGGAGGTGCCCTTGTAGCCGGTCACCGCGAACCGGCGGGCGGCGGCGGCCAGGATCTCGCCGTGCGTCTGCGGGGTCGTCCGTGCCATGCGTACCAGCATGCCTGACCGATCGGTCAGACCCTGACCGATCGGTCAGGGCACTCCGGTGGCGTTCGCCACACCGGTTCAGTCCTGGGCGTGCTCCCCTGGTCACGGCCGCGCTACTGGTCGCCGTGCTCACCCTGCGCCGCGGTCAGCGCCGCGAGGCGGCGGCACGCAGCACCGTCGCCAGCTCGTCCAGCGCGGCCGGATAGGCGTGCGACGGTGGGGTGGCGTACCCGACGACCAGGCCGGGCGGGCCCGCCCCGGGGTGGTGCCGGTGGGCGTCCAGCCCGGTCAGCGCCAGCCCCCGGGCGGCGGCCCCGGCCAGCACCTCCGCCTCGGTCGGCCCGCCCGGGGGCAGCGCGACGGTGGCGTGCAGCCCGGCGGAGACCCCGCCCACGGCCGCCCGCCGGCCCAGCCGGTCGAGCAGCAGGTCCCGCCGTTGGCGGTAACGGCGGCGGACGGTACGCACCTGCCGGTCGTACCCGTGGCTGGTGATCAGGTCGGCGAGCGCGAGCTGCCCGACCACCTCGGTCTGCACGTCCAGGTGGCGCTTGGCCTCCACCACCGGCTCCACCAGCCGGGCCGGCAGGACCAGCCAGGCCAGCCGCAGCGCCGGCCCCAGGGTCTTGGCCGCGGTGCCCACGTAGGCGACCTGCTCCGGCGCGGTGCCCTGCACCGCGCCCACCGGCTGCCGGTCGTAGCGGAACTCGCCGTCGTAGTCGTCCTCGACCACCAGGGCGTCGGCGTCCCGGGCCCAGCCGGTCAGCGCGTGCCGGCGGGCCGGGTGCAGGGTCACCCCGGTCGGGTACTGGTGGGCCGGGGTCACCACCGCCGCCCCGACGTCGGCCAGGTCGCCCGCGCCGAGCAGCCCGGTCCGGGCGCCCTGGTCGTCCACCGGCAGCGGCAGCACCCGACCGCCCTGGCGGCGCACCACCTCCCGGTGGAACGGCAGCCCCGGGTCCTCCATCGCCAGCGCCGGGCGGCCGGCGTCCCGGAGCACGGTGGTGAGCAGGACGAGGGCCTGGACGTATCCGGTGGTGACCACGATCCGCTCCGGGTCGGTCAGCACACCCCGGGCCCGGCCCAGGTAGCCGGCCAGCGCCTCCCGCAGCTCGGGTCGGCCGCGCGGGTCGCCGTAGCCGTACGCGGTCGCCGGGGCGGTGGCCAGCGCCCGGCGGGTGGCCCGTAGCCACGCGGCGACCGGGAAGGCGCCCACGTCCGGGCTGCCCGGGCGCAGGTCGTACCGGGGTGGGGCGGGGGCCGGAACCGGGGCGGGCCCCGGTGGCGCGGGCCGTCGCAGCGGGCTCACCTCGGTGCCCGCGCCGACCCGGGCCACCAGCCAGCCCTCGGCGACCAGTTGGTCGTAGGCGGCGCTGACCGTACCCCGGGCCATGCCCAGCTCGGCGGCGAGCGCCCGGGTCGCCGGCAACCGGGCCGACGGCGGTAGCCGACCGTCGCGGATAGCCGCGCGCAACGCGCGTTCCAGGCCGGACCGCCGGCCGCCCGCCGCGTCCAGCTCCAGGTGCAGGTCGACGCCGAAATCGGCCCAGTCCATCGGCACGGGATTGGAGCTTAGGTGCGGGCACCCGCCGGACGACAATCGGGCCATGACCGACACCTCTTCCGCCGCCGCACTGCGCGCCCTGCACCGCCCCGGCGACCCGCTGGTCCTGCCGAACGCCTGGGATGCCGGGTCGGCCCGGACGGTCGCCGCCGCCGGGTTCCCCGCCGTCGCCACCAGCAGCGCCGCGGCAGCCGAGTCGCTCGGCCACGCCGACGGCGAGACCACCCCGGTCGCCGAGATGCTCGACGCGGTGACCCGGGTGGTCCGGGCGGTCGCGGTCCCGGTCACCGCCGACCTGGAGCGGGGGTACGGGCTGCTCCCGGCCGAGCTGGTCGAGCGGCTGCTGGCCACCGGGGCGGTCGGGCTCAACCTGGAGGACTCCGACCCGCGTACGAAACAGCTGTGCGATGTGGACGAGCAGGCCGAGCTGCTCGCGGCGGTGCGGGCGGCGGCCGGGCCGGACCTGGTGGTCAATGCCCGGGTGGACGTCTTCCTGCGCGGGACCGGCGACCACGCCGGGGAGTTCGACGAGGCGGTCCGCCGGGCCCGGCGCTACCGGGAGGCCGGCGCCGACTGCGTCTACCCGATCGTGCTGGCCGACCCGGAGCTGGTCGGGCGCTTCGTCGCCGCGGCCGGCGGCCCGGTGAACGTGCTCCTCCAGGCCGGCACGCCCGGGGTGGCCGAGCTGGCCCGGCTCGGGGTGGCCCGGGTCAGCCTCGGCGCCGGCGTGTACGCCGCCGCCCAGGCCCGGGCCGCCGCGATGCTGGCCGCGCTCGCCAGCGGCGACGATCCTTTCGCCGGCTGACCGCCGCGTCGGGTTGCCCCGGGCCGGTACGGCCGGCAAGGTGGGCGGATGAGCGGGGCGGAGGAGACGCGGGACGGGGTCGGACTGACCAACCTGGACCAGCCGCTGCTCGCCGGCGGTGACGAAACCAAGCGGGACCTGGTCGAATACCTGGACGCGGTGCGCGACCGGATCCTGCCCGGCCTGCGGGACCGGCCGCTCTCGGTGATCCGGCTGCTGCGCGGCCAGGACCCGTTCATGCAGAAGAACCTGCCGAAGTACACCCCGGACTGGGTGCGCCGCACCTCGGTCTGGGCCGAGGCGTCGCACCGGCAGGTGTCGTACGCGCTCTGCGACGACCGGCGCACCCTGCTCTGGTTCGCCAACCAGCGGGCGATCGAATACCACCCGACGCTGAGCACCACGACGGACCCCGGGCACCCCACCCACCTGGTGCTCGACCTCGACCCGCCGGAGGGGGAGGCGTTCGGGCCGGTCGTCGGGACCGCCGAGCTGGTCCGGCGGGCGCTCGCCGACGTCGGCCTGGCCGGGGCGGTCAAGACCAGCGGGGCGAAGGGGCTGCACGTCTTCGTACCGGTCGTCGGGGAGACGACCGCGGAGGAGGCGGCCGCCGCCACCCGGGCGCTCGCCGGGCACGCCGAGCGGCTGGACCCGGCGCTGGCGACCACCGCCTTCATCCGCGAGGACCGGGGCGGCCGGGTCTTCGTCGACCCGACCCGGGCCGGCGGGGCGACCGTGGTCGCCGCGTACAGCCCACGGATCCGACCGGGCCTGCCGGTCTCCTTCCCGGTGGCCTGGGACGACCTGCCCGCGGTGACGCCGGCGGACTTCACCGTGCGGACCGTCCCGGCGCTGGTCGCCGAGCGGGACCCGTGGGCGGAGGCGATGCCCGCGCCGCAGCGGCTCCCCGCCGACCTGGTCGCCGAGGGGCGGACCATCCCGGTGGCCCGGGTGCAGGCCATGCACGAAGGGAAGCGTCGTGCCCGTGCCCGCCGGGAAGCCGGCTGAGCGCCGGCCTCCCGGCGGTCCGCCGGCGTCCCGGGGCCGGTTCAGGCGGGCTGGAGCAGGCCGACGACGTTGCCGTCGGCGTCCCGGACGGTGGCGATCAGCTTGCCGCCGCCGACGTCCCGGACGCCCTGCACCGTCTCCGCCCCGGCCTCGACCAGCGCCTTCAGGCTGGCCGCGATGTCCTCGCACGACCTGTTCGCCGTACCGTTCGAGGAGATCGCGCCGATCGTGGACCGCTCGCCGGCCGCGGCGCGGCAGTTGGCCAGCCGGGCCCGCCGACGGGTCCGGGACCCGGCGACCGACGCGGACCCGGCGGCGGATCCGGCCCGGCAGCGGCGGGTGGTGGAGGCCTTCCTGGCCGCCTCCCGGGACGGTGACTTCGCCGCGCTGCTCGGGGTGCTCGACCCGGACGTGGTGCTCCGGGCCGACGGGGCGGCCGTGCGGGCGGGCGCGCCGGCCGAGGTGCGCGGCGCCGACGCGGTCGCCCGGACCTTCTCCGGTCGGGCCCGGGCGGCGCGTCCGGTGCTGGTCGACGGGGTGGTGGGCGCCGCCTGGGCGCCGGGCGGACGGCCGCGGGTGGTGATCCGGTTCGCGGTCGACGGCGGGCGGGTCACCGCGATCGAGATGATCGCCGACCAGGACGCGGTGGTCCGGCTCGACCTGGCCTTCCTGGACGACTGACTCGCGCCGGCCGGGCGCTCCGAGGATCCGGTCCCGGGACGCCCTAGCCCGCGACCCCGGCGTTCAGCGGGTCCGCCAGCAGCTTGTCGAAGGCCAGTTCGGCGGCGCCGACCAGGGGGGCGTCGCGGCCGAGCGCCGCCGCCCGCAACCGCACGTGCTCGCGGGCGGCGGGCAGCGCCATCGCGCCCAGGCGGCGGCGGACCGTGTCCGCGCCGGCGATGTAGACCTCGCGCAGCGAGCCGCCGAAGACCACGGTGTCCGGGTTGACCACGTTGACCAGGTTGGCCACGCCGAAGCCGAGCCAGTCGGCGACCTGCTGGACCGCCGCCCGGGCCGTCCGCTCGCCGTCGGCGGCCGCGCGCAGGACCTCGAGGACCGCGCCGCGCTCGCCCGGGTCCCGGCCGGCGTGCCGCAGCAGCGCCGCCTCGCCGATCTCGGTCTCCCAGCAGCCGCGTGAACCGCACCCGCAGGGCAGGCCGTTCGGATTGACCACCATGTGGCCAACCTTGCCGCTGTGCCCCCGGTGGCCGAGGACCAGCCGGCCGCCGATGATGATGCCGGCGCTGACGCCCACGTCGCCGTGCAGGTAGACGAGATCGTTGATGCCCGCCGCCACGCCCCGGATGTGTTCGGCGAGGCCGGCGATGTCGGCCATGTCGCCGGCGACGAAGCCCGGGCCGGCGGCGAACTCGGCCTCGAGGGCGGTGCCGAGTGTCTCGTCGGCGCCGCCGATCCCGATCTTCCCGCCGGGGCCGCGGGTGGTGTCGGTCACGGCGACCGCGCCGCCCACGAACAGCGCGTCGGCGGCGACGGAGCGTTCCATGTCGCGGACGAGGCCGGCCAGCGGGCGGACGGCGTCGAAGGTCGACATCCCGCAGGGGCGGCTGGCCTCGCGCAGGTCCAGGATGCGGCCGCCGAGACCGATGCGGGCGGCGCGCAGCTGGTCCGTCTCGATGCTCAGCGCGTGCGCGTAGACGCGGTCGGAGCAGGGGCTCACCACCAGCGAGGGACGGCCGGCGCGGCGGGCGGTGGTCGGCGCCTCCTCGGTGACGAGGCCGGTGGCGGTAAGGTCCGCCGCGAGCGCGCCGATGGTGCTGCGGTTGAGGCCGAGCCGGCTGGTCAGTTCGGCACGGGAGGTCGGACCGTGCACGTGGACGTAGCGCAGCACGGCGCCGAGGTTCTGCCGGCGCATCTCCTCCTGGCTCGCGCCGGGCGCCGAGGGCATGGGGAACTCCGGGCCGCGGCCGGGCCCGGGGAGCCCGGACCGCACAGGTGTCACCACGGTCGGGCCTCCTCCCGGGTCGATGCCGCGTCGTTCGCCGGGCGTGATGACGACGAAGGGCCCCGGAAGTAGGACTCCGGGACCCAACGGTCGTCGATGACTACCCTGCCTGCTTACTTGGTGAGCGGCGAGAGCTTCGGGTCGTTCGCGTACGCCTCGGCCGCGTTCGCCTTGGTGACGGCGACCGGCGGGAGCAGGTACGTGTCGACGACCTTGCTGCCGTTGTTGTAGGACTTGGTGTCGTTCACCTCGGCCTTGTTACCGGCCTGCAGCGACTTGACCATGGCGATGGTCTGCTTGACCAGGTTCCGGGTGTCCTTGTTGATCGTCATGTACTGCTCGCCAGCCATGATCGACTTGACCGACTCGACCTCGGAGTCCTGGCCGGTGACGACCGGGACGGTCTTGCCGGCACCCTTGATCGAGGTGATGATCGCGCGGGCCAGCGTGTCGTTCGGGGAGAGGACGCCGTCCAGCTCCTTGTTGCCGTAGGTCGAGGTCAGCAGCTGGTCCATGCGGGCCTGCGCACCCTCGGCCTTCCAGCCCTGGATGGCGGTCTGCTTGACGTCGGTCTGCTTGGAGGCGACAACGACGTTGCCCTTGTCGATCTCCGGCTTGAGGACGTCCATGGCCCCGTTGAAGAAGACACCGGCGTTGTTGTCGTCCGGCGAACCGGAGAACAGCTCGATGTTGTACGGGCCGTTCGGCTTCTTGGCCTTCATGCCCTCCAGCAGGGCCTGGCCCTGGAGCTGGCCGACCTTGAAGTTGTCGAACGCGACGTAGTAGTCGAGGTCCGGCGTGTTGGTGATGAGGCGGTCGTACGCGATGACCTTCGCGCCGGCCTGGTGCGCCGCGGCGACCTGGGTCGACAGCTGAGCGGCGTCGGTCGCGCCGATGACGATGACCTTGGCGCCCTTGGTGACCATGGCGGTGATCTGCGCCTGCTGGTCGGCGACCGTGGTCGACGCGCCCGCGTACTGCACGTCGCTCTTGAAGCCGGCCTCCTTCAGGCCGTTGGTGAACAGGTCACCGGCGAGAACCCAGTTCTCCGAGGTCTTGGACGGCAGGGCGACGCCGATCAGGGAGTCGGCCGCGAAGCCCTTGGCCTCGGAGCCCGAGCCGCCGGATTCCTCGTCACGGCCGGAGCCGCAGGCCGTCAGGGCCAGCATCGCGATGGCACCGATCGCCACCGACTTGCCAAAGAATCTACGCATGAGGAGGTAGTGCCCTTCTACAGAGGTGATACGGGGAGAGAGGTCGGTGGCCGTCAGCCGGGCACCGACGTCCGGGCGGGCTCGCGGTCCGCGTCGGACGATGACGGGGGTGTGGCGGGTGCGTCACGGCGGAACGAGCGGGTGATGCTGCCGATGACGGAGAAGCGCCCCTGGCTCTTGTTGTAGACGTCGAGCGCGACGGCCAGCAGCAGGACCAGGCCCTTGATGATCTGGACCCAGTCTGTGCCGACGCCCAGGAGTTGCAGGCCGTTGTTGAGCACGGCCATGACGAGACCACCGACGATGGAGCCGCTGATGGTGCCGATGCCGCCGGAGACGGCCGCGCCACCGATGAAGACCGCGGCGATCGCGTCCAGTTCCCAGCCGTTGCCGTCCTGCGGCCCGGAGGCCGCCGAACGGGCCACGAAGATCATGCCGGCCAGTGCGGCCAGGACGGACATGTTCATCATGACGAAGAAGTTGACCCGCTTGAGCTTGACGCCGGACAGTTCGGCGGCGCGGGAGTTGCCGCCGATCGCGTAGATGTGCCGGCCGCCCGCGGTGTTGCGGGTGTAGAACCCGTACGCGATGACCAGCGCCACCAGGATGATGCCGGACACCGGGAAGCTGGTGCCGACCCGACCGCTGGCGAAGCGCATCGCGGCGAAGACGATTACGCCGACCATGACGGCCATCCGTAGCACCGAGATCCACAGCGGGGCCGCGTCCGCGTCCATTTCCCGGCGCGTCCTGCGCGCCCGCAACTCCCGCCACACCACGGCGACACACGCGGCCAGGCCGAGCAGCAGCGTCAGGTTGTTGTAGTCGGTGCTCGGTCCGACCTCGGGCAGGAATCCAGAGCCGATCACCCGGAAGCCCTCGGGCACCGGGATCGTGTTCGCGTTGCCGATGTACTGGTTGCCGCCGCGGAACAGCAGCATGCCCGCCAGGGTGACGATGAACGCCGGCACCCCGATGTAGGCCACCCAGAAGCCCTGCCAGGCGCCGATCACCGCGCCGATCGCGAGGCCGAAGATGATCGCGACCGGCCAGGGCAGCGACCAGTCCGCCATCGCCTTGGCCACCAGGATGCCGGCGATGGCCGCGACCGAACCGACCGACAGGTCGATGTGCCCGGCGACGATCACCATCAGCATGCCGATGGCCAGGATGAGGATGTACGAGTTCTGCTGGAACAGCGCGATCAGGTTGTCCGACCGCAGGGTCAGGCCGTCCGTCAGGATCTGGAACAGGACGACGATCGCCACCAGGGTGAAGATCATCCCGAACTGGCGGGCGTTGGAGGTGGTGCCTCCGAAGAGGTTCTTCTGCAGGTCCTTCAATCGGCTCATTGTGTCTGCATCTTCTTCGTCGAGGTCATCTGCTTCATGAGGGTCTCCGGGTCCGCGTCCTGCCGGGCGATCTCGCCGGTGATGGTGCCTTCGAACACGGTGTAGATGCGGTCGCAGAGCCCGATCAGCTCAGGCAGTTCCGAGGAGATGACGACGACGCCCTTCCCCTGGTCGGCGAGCCGCTGGATGATGCCGTAGATCTCGTACTTGGCGCCCACGTCGATGCCACGGGTCGGCTCGTCGAGGATCAGCAGGTCGGGGTCCGTGAACATCCACTTCGCCAGGACGACCTTCTGCTGGTTGCCGCCGGAGAGCTTGGAGACGCTCTCGTCGACCGTCGGGGCCTTGGTCCGCAGTTCCCTGCGGTACGCCTCGGCCGCCTTGTACTCGGCTACCTCGTCGAGGACGCCGTGGCGCGAGATCTTGGACAGCTTGGCGGCCACCGTGGACGCCTTGATGTCGTCGAGCAGGTTGAGGCCGATCGCCTTGCGGTCCTCGCTGACGTACGCGAGCCCGTGGGTGATCGCGTCGGCCACCGATTTCAGTACGATCTGCTTGCCGTCCTTGACGATCGTGCCCGACTCGTACACGCCGTAGGAGCGGCCGAAGACGCTCATCGCCAGCTCGGTGCGCCCCGCGCCCATCAGGCCGGCGAAGCCGACGATCTCGCCGCGGCGTACGACGAAGCTCTCGTTCTTGCAGACCTGGCGCTCGGCGGAGATCGGGTGCCGGACGTTCCAGTCGCGGACCTCGAAGAAGACCTCGCCGACCTTCGGCGTGTGGTCCGGGAACCGGCTGCTCAGCTCGCGACCGACCATGCCCCGCACGATCCGGTCCTCGTCGACCCCGTCCGCCTTGACGTCCAGCGTCTCGACCGTCCTGCCGTCACGCAGGATGGTGATCTGGTCGGCGATCGCCTCGATCTCGTTCAGCTTGTGCGAGATCATGATCGAGGTGACGCCGCGCGAGCGGAAGCCGCGCAGCAGGTCCAGCAGGTGCCGGGAGTCGGCCTCGTTCAGCGCGGCGGTCGGCTCGTCCAGGATCAGCAGCTTGACGTCCTTGGCGAACGCCTTGGCGATCTCCACCAGCTGCTGCTTGCCGACACCGATGTCCTTGACCAGGGTGTCCGGGTCCTCCTGCAGGCCGACCCGGGCCATCAGGTCCAGCGCCATCCGGTTCGCGGACTTCCAGTCGATCGCACCGCGCCTGCGCGGCTCATTGCCGAGGAAGATGTTCTCGGTGATCGACATGTGCGGGATGAGCGCGAGCTCCTGGTGGATGATCACGATCCCGGCGTGCTCGCTCGCGCGGATGTCGGAGAAGCGGGTCTCCGCACCCTGGTAGGTGATCTGGCCGTCGTACGTGCCGTACGGGTAGACCCCGCTGAGGACCTTCATCAGGGTGGACTTGCCGGCGCCGTTCTCGCCGCAGATGGCGTGGATCTCGCCGGCGCGCACCACCAGGTTGACGTCGGAGAGGGCCTTGACTCCGGGGAACTCCTTGGTGATGGAGCGCATCTCCAGGAGGATGGGCACGTCGCTCATGGTTGCCACCACCTCGCCAACGTCATGGATGCCTCCGGAAGGGGTTATGACCTTCGCTTGGTTTTGTTGTCGACGGCAACGTATTCCGAGCGGAAGATGATTCGCAAGGCTCCGGCCGCCCGGAGATGTAACAATCCGGCAATGTAGACGTGCTCTGCCCCCGCAGCCGGGGCGAAAGCCCTCATCACGTCGCATCCCACCCGGCTGCCTGACGGTCGGCGCGGGGTGCCAGGAAGCCTTCGCGCCCAGACCGGTTGGCCGGTCCACCGGGACGTCGTCGCCCACCGGGCGTTCCGGCAGCCCCTCCACGGCGGTGAACGCGAAGATGCCCCGGTGCGCGCACCGGGGCATCTTCGCGTGTTCGTCTGTGTGTGCCCCCGGCAGGATTCGAACCTGCGCCACCGCCTCCGGAGGGCGGTGGGCGCGTCGGTGGGTATCCGGACGCTGACCTGCGCAAACCTGCCGGCTCGGCGGTGTTGGCTTCACGGGTTGGGCACGTATTCGGCACGCGGGGCCGTATCGCAGACTACGCGTGGATCACCGAGGTGCTTGGCGCGCCTGACATCGTCCGTAGGGGACGCAAGTCGGACGACTCCGGTTCGGGCGGGGCACTTACTGAACCGGGGAACCCGCGGATCGCCATAGCGGGATGTCTCGCCCTGCACCCGCTTCCCGCCCTCACCACTTCCGGCGGAATGGAGACCTACCCGGCCGGCGTCTGACCGCCCAGATCGTGCCGATCATTCAGTCCGTCGTGCCGTGCGCCTGGTCGTAGGCGCCCCGGGCGTCGGCGACCGCGGTGTGGTGCCGCTCGGCCCAGCTGGTCAGGGCGACCAGTGATTCGTAGAGCTCCAGTGCGATCGGGGTGGCGGTGTACTCCACCTTCGGCGGCACCGTCGGGTACACCCGCCGGTGCAGCAAACCGTCGCGCTCGAGGTTGCGCAGGGTCAGCGTGAGCATCCGCCGGCTGATTCCCTCGATCTGCCGTTCCAGCTCGGTGAAGCGCACCGGACCCTGGGACGCGGCGACCAGGATGCCGATGCTCCACTTGCCGCCCACCCGGTCGAGCACCTCGCGGACCGTGCACGCCTTCGCCTGGCCGGGGGCGAAGGGGCCGTCGCTGGCTTCGCACCTCGTCAAGCGGCCGGGCATCACGGACACATTGCTGTTCCCCTGGGACATGAAAGTGCCTCCTTACGCTCCGCCCCATGGTCACAGATGATGGTGTCGGTAACAAACCGTGCACCAAGGAGACATCTGATGATGACCCGTCCCGTCCCGTCCCGCTGGCCGGCGCTGCTCGTGCTCTGCGCCGGCAGCCTGATGATCATTCTGGACGGCACCGTCGTCGCGGTGGCGCTGCCGGCGATCCAGCGCGACCTCGGCTTCACCGCGACCGGCCTGGCCTGGGTGGTAAACGCCTACCTGGTCGCCTTCGGCGGGCTGCTGCTGCTCGCCGGGCGCCTCGGCGACCTGCTCGGCCGCCGGCAGGTCTTCCTCGCCGGCGTCGCGCTCTTCACTCTCGCCTCGCTGCTCTGCGCGGTGGCGACCGGGCCGGGGGTGCTGGTCGCCGCCCGCTTCCTCCAGGGCGTCGGCGGAGCGCTCACCATGGCGGTCAGCCTCGGCATGATCGTCCGGCTCTTCCCGGAACCGGCCGAGCGGGCCCGGGCCATCGCCGTCTTCAGCTTCACCGGGGCCGCCGGCGCCTCGCTCGGCATGCTCGCCGGGGGCGTGCTCACCGACCTCGCCGGCTGGCCGGCGATCTTTCTGATCAACCTGCCGATCGGGGTGGTGATCCTGCTGGCCGCCGTACGCCTGATCGGGGCCGACCGGGGCATCGGCCTGCGGGCCGGCCTGGATCTGATCGGCGCGGTGCTGGTCACCGCCGGACTGATGGCCGCCGTGGTGGCGATCGTCGGCACCGGTGAGCACGGCTGGACGTCGGCCCGCACGCTCGGCGCCGCCGCGCTCGCCGCTGTCCTGCTCGGCGGCTTCGCGCTGCGGCAGCGGGCGACCGCCACCCCGCTGTTGCCGCCGAGGGTGCTGCGCACCCCCGGCCTGGTGGCCGCCAACACGGTCCAGTTCCTCATGGTTTCCGCGTTCCTCGGCCTCCAGTTCCTGCTCGCAGTGGAACTCCAGGTGGTCCTCAAGCTCGACGCGGCGGCCACCGGGCTGGCCTTCCTGCCCGCTCCGCTGATGATTGGGGCGGTCTCGATCGGCCTCGCCGGCCGGCTGATGGCCCGGTACGGTGCCCGGGCCGTGCTGCTCACCGGGCTGGCGTTCGCCCTGGTCGCGTTCCTGCTGTTCGCCCGGCTACCGGCCGACGGCGGCTACCTGGCCGACGTGCTCCCCGCGATGCTGCTCTTCGGCCTCGCCGGTGGGCTGTCGCTGCCGGCCGTGACCACGCTGGCGATGGCCGGCGCCAGCGAGGCCGACGCCGGCCTGGCCTCCGGGCTGGTCAACACCACCCAGCAGGTGGGCGGCGCGCTCGGGGTGGCCGCGCTGGCCACCCTGGCCGCCACCCGCACCGACGGCCTGCGGGGGGCCGGCTGGACCGAGGTCGCCGCCCTCGCCGCCGGCTACCGGACCGCCTTCGCCGTGGCAGCCGCTTTGGTCACCGCGGCCCTGCTGGTCGCCCTGGCCACCCTGCGCCGCCGGTCGGCCGGACCGACGCCGGCGGAGGTCGGCGAGTCGGTCCCGGTGCGGGAGCCGGCCGGCGAACTGGCTCACTGACCGGGCGCGACGTCCGGCGCGGCGCGAGGACGGACCCCGCGTCGCGCCGGTCCGCGTCCGGCCTGCGGCCCGCGCTTCTGGTCCCGCGCCGTCCCCGGTCCGCGTCCGCGCTCGCGGCCCGCGCTTCTGGTCCCGCGCCGTCCCCGGCTCGAGCCGGCTGGTCTCGGCGGCCTCGGCGTGGGTCAGGGCCGATCAACGGCACGCAGCACCCGGACCAGCGCGTCGAGGGCCGCCGGATCGGCGTGCCGGCCGATCACCAGGAATGCCCGGCGACGCGATAGGCGTGCGAGGGACGTGCCTCATCTGCTCGGCATGCGCTCCTGAGCTGGGCAAACGCCTGTCGAGGCGGAGAAGCGCGGTCGACTTCGGCACGCATTCGGCACAGACGCCCGCCGCCGGCCGCTGATGGCCGGACACAGCCGGACACACGATGAAGGCCGCTGACCGGGTTCGCCCTGGTCAGCGGCCTTTTTGTGCTGCGCATCGGTCGTGCCCCCGGCAGGATTCGAACCTGCGCCACCGCCTCCGGAGGGCGGTGCTCTATCCCCTGAGCTACGGGGGCTCAGCGACCCGAGAAGAGTAGCAAACCCCTTCCGCGATCGCCGAATCGGTCTCCGGTGATCCACTCCGGGTCGGCGACATCTGCGTTGGCGGCGCCGCTGGGATGCCCCGTGTCGCCGACGGGGCGGCGTCGCGCCGCTGAAAAACCCCCCGGGTCGCCGACGTGGCGGTGTCGGCGACCCGGGGTGGATCAGGCGGTGGGAGCCGGGTCAGGCGGCGGCGAGGGCGCGGCCGCAGCTGGGCAGCGGGTGCAGCACGACGCGGCGGGGCAGCCGGCGCGGCCACTCGTTCTTCGGCCAGGAGCCGTCCACGATCACGTGCACCGTGCGCTCCTCGGCGCCGCTGAGCCGCAACACGAAGTCGCGGGGGAGCGGCGCGTCGACGCCGGGCGTGGTCACCATGAACCGGACCCGCCCCCGGGACGACACCGCCGAGATCACGTCCGCGGCCGGCATGGTGCCGCGCAGCCGTACCCGGCCGATCCAGTGGACCTCGGCGTCGTGCTCCTGGGCGGCCCGGATGATGGCCGGGTACTCGCTGCGTACCCAGCGCTCCACCGCGCCGACGCAGAGGCCGCAGGCGCGCTCCCGCGGCTCCCGCGGACCCAGCCCCCAGGCCCGCAGGTACGCCCCGACCGTGCCGGCGTCAATCGCCAGGTCGAACCGGCGCTGGATCAGCGTGGTGAGGCTCTGCCGCGTCCAGAGCTCCTCGTCCAGCCCGAACTCGTCGGGGTGGACGCCCCGCAGCGCGTCGATCAGTTCGAGTTCCTGTTCGCGGCTGAGCGTTCCCGACTCGCCCTGCCGGTGTCCGCGACGGATGGCTGCCACCGCTCCGTCACCGCCGATGGTGTGGCGCCGGCACCAGCTGGTGACCGAACGCCGCGCGTCTCTGAGTGCAACCCCCACGTCCTGCGCAACGAGCCCGAATCGCAACTGGTCACGATATGTGGGGAGAAAAGTCTCCAACGAGCGCAATGGGTCGGACGTCACAATAGTTATCAAACGGGCAAAAAGGAGGGCCGACGCACGGAGGCCCGCGTCCGCCGGAGCGGTACGCGGGCCTCGGGCCACGCCGGACGGCCGGTCAGCCGCCCAGGCGCTTGAGCGCGTTCTGCAGGTTGGTCAGATCCGTCTGCTGGGTGTTCTTCATGGTCCGCGCGACCTTGAGCACGTCGTCGTCGCCGCCGGCATCGAGGATGCCGTCGAGCATGTGGATCCCGCCGAGGTGGTGATTGATCATCATTCTCAGGAAGAGCACGTCCAGCTCCCGGCCCTGGGCGGCCCGCAGCTTGGCCATCTCCTCCGGGGTGGCCATGCCGGGCATCAGCCCGTTCCGCACCAGACCGGCGCCGTCCGGCATCCAGGCCATCCGCGGCGCGGAGCCGGTCGGGTCCAGCCCCCACGACCGCAGCCAGGTCTGCATGGTGCCGATCTCGCCCTGCTGGCCGCTGGCGATGTCGCCGCCGATCTGGCGCACCTCGGGGTCGGTGCCCCGCTGGAAGGCGATCAGCCCCATCTCCACCGCCTGCGCGTGGTGGCTGGTCATGTCCCGGGCGAAGCCCGCCTCGGCCGAGGTGTCACCCGGGCGGGTGAGGCTCGGCGTCAGCAGGCCGCCCGCGTACCCGAGGAGGAGGCCGACCACGACGGCGGCGGCCAGCGCGAGGACGCCGAACCGGCGCGCGGACCGCCGGTCGCCGTCGGCGGTGGCCGGGATCTCGTCGGGCGCGCTCTCCGTCATCGTGGGAGCGGTCATCGGCCGTCCTTACTGAGTGGGCTGCTGGGGCATGGCGCCCGCGTCACGCGGGGTGGTGCCGGTGGCGGTGATGCCCTCGCTGCAGGGCGCCGTCGGGCCCTCGACCGAGGCGTTCACCCGCAGCGTCTTGATGAAGTCGTCGATCCGGCCGTCGTCGGCGTTGTCGACCTTGAGCTGGTAGCCCCAGGCCTGCAGCGAGATCGCCTTGTCCAGCCCCTCGAACGGGCTGAGCATCAGCTTCTCCTGGCCCTGCACCTTGCTCTTGAGCTTCGCCACCTGGTCGGCCGGCAGGTCCGGACGGTAGGTCATCCAGACCGCGCCGTGCTCCAGGCTGTGCACCGCGTGCTCGCTGGCGATCGGGGCGTCGTAGACGTCACCCATGCAGTTCTGCCAGGCCGCGTTGTGCGGGCCGGCGACCGGCGGGTTCACGTCGTACTTGATCGGGCCCTGCTGGTGCTGGCCGCCCTGGACGAGCTTGGCGTCCTTCTCGCGGAAGTCGACGATGCCGTCGATGTCGGCGGCCCGCTTCTCCCACGGCTTGGAGCCCTGGAAGGCCGCGAACGCGCCGTAGCCGATGATCGACGCGGCGATCACGCCGACGGCGACGAAGAGCGCGATCGGGCCCCAGGAGCGGCCCTGGCTCACCTTGACCGGGGTGACCGGCTTGCGGGGGCCCTTGCCTCCCGAGGTCGGGCGGGGGGCGCCCGCCGACTTGCCGGCCCCGGGCTTGGCGCCGGACGCGGGCCGGCCAGCCGCCGGCTTCTTGCCGGTGCTGACCACGGTCGGACGGCGCTCAGGGCCGCCCGGGGTGCTGATGCTCATCGTGCCTCGTCAGGTCGGTCGGTCAGGGGATTGGCGGGCCGGGTGACGCGCAGGGTCGCCGCCGAATGCCCGAGTCTACCCCCGATAACATGGTTCGGTGACTCCTGCAGAACTCGCCGAGGTCGTCCTCTCCGCAGCCCACGCCGTCCTCACCGAGCGGGGCCTGGACCCCGCCGCGCTCCCGGCGCGCACGGCGGTGGAGCGACCGCGCAACCCGGAGCACGGCGACTACGCCTCCACGCTGGCGCTCCAGCTCAGCAAGAAGGTGGGCGTCCCGCCGCGGGAGCTGGCCACCGCGCTCGCCGAACAGCTCGGCCGGGCGCGCGGAATCAAGTCGGTGGAGATCGCCGGCCCCGGCTTCCTCAACATCCGGCTCGACGCGGCCGCCGCCGGCCAGCTCGCCCGGGTGATCGTCGAGGCCGGCCCGGAGTACGGCCGCAGCGACCGGCTCGCCGGCGAGAAGATCAACCTGGAGTTCGTCTCGGCGAACCCGACCGGCCCGGTGCACATCGGCGGGGTCCGCTGGGCGGCCGTCGGCGACGCGCTGAGCCGGCTGCTCCGGGCCGCCGGCGCTGAGGTCGGCACCGAGTACTACTTCAACGACGCCGGCTCCCAGATCGACCGGTTCGCCCGTTCGCTGCTCGCCGCCGCCAAGGGCGAGCCGGCGCCGGAGGACGGGTACGGCGGCGCGTACATCGCCGAGATCGCCGACGAGGTCCGCAACCGCCGCCCGGACGTGCTGGAGCTGGACGACGCCGCCGCAGAGGAGGTCTTCCGGGTCGAGGGCGTCGCGCTGATGTTCGACGAGATTCGCACCTCGCTGCGCCAGTTCGGGGTGGAGTTCGACACCTACTTCAACGAGAAGGACCTGCACGACCAGGGCGAGCTGGAGCTGGCCCTCAACCGGCTGCGTGAGCAGGGTCACCTGTTCGAGGCCGAGGGGGCGACCTGGCTGCGCACCACCGACTTCGGCGACGACAAGGACCGGGTGCTGCGCAAGTCCAACGGCGAGTGGACCTACTTCGCCGCCGACTGCGCCTACTACCTGGACAAGCGCGAGCGTGGCTTCGAGCGGGTCGTGATCATGCTGGGCGCCGACCACCACGGCTACATCGGCCGGATGAAGGCGATGGCCGCCTGCTTCGGCGACGACCCGGACCGCAACCTGGAGATCCTGATCGGCCAGCTGGTCAACCTGGTCCGCGACGGCGTCCCGGTGCGGATGAGCAAGCGGGCCGGCACCGTGGTCACCCTGGAGGACCTGGTCGACGCGATCGGCGTGGACGCGTCCCGCTACGCGCTGGCCCGCTACTCCAGCGACTCCCCGATCGACATCGACGTCGAGCGGTGGACCCGGGCCACCCGCGACAACCCGGTCTACTACGTCCAGTACGTCGCGGCCCGGACGGCCAGCGTCGGCCGCAACGCCGCCGAGACCGGGCTCGGCCGGGGCGACGCGGACGCCTTCCACCCCGAGCTGCTCGACCACGAGAAGGAGAACGAGCTGCTCAAGGCGCTCGCCGAGTTCCCCGCCGTGGTCGCCTCCGCCGCCGAGCTGCGCGAACCCCACCGGGTCGCCCGCTACCTGGAGGACCTGTCCGGGGCGTACCACCGGTTCTACGACAACTGCCGGATCCTGCCCCGGGGCGACGAGGAGGTCACCGACCTGCACCGGGCCCGGCTCTGGCTCAACGACGCCACCCGGACGGTGATCGCCAACGGCCTGCGGCTGCTCGGCGTGTCCGCCCCCGAGAGGATGTAACCACCCATGCGCGCTCACGAAGCCGGTGCCCTGCACGGCGACATCGGCACCCGGCCGGCCTGGCTGCGTACCCCGGGTGACGTCAACGCCCTGGTGCCGCAGCTGTGGCCGCGCAACGTCGTGCGGGCCGCGGACGGCGTGCTCGCCGTCGCGGGCCGCTCCGTCCGCGACATCGCCGCCGAGTTCGGCACCCCGTTGTACGTGCTCGACGAGGACGATCTGCGCTCGCGCTGCCGGGACTTCCGTGCCGCCTTCCCGGACGTCGACATCTACTACGCGGGCAAGGCGTTCCTCTGCCGGGCGGTGGTCCGGATGATCGCCGAGGAGGGCCTGCACCTCGACGTCTGCACCGGCGGCGAGCTGGCCACCGCGCTCTCGGCCGGGATGCCGGCGGAGCGGATCGGCTTCCACGGCAACAACAAGTCGGTGGCCGAGCTGACCCGGGCGCTGGACGCCGGGGTGGGACGGATCATCCTCGACTCGTTCACCGAGATCGACCGGCTCACCGCGCTGGCCCGCGAGCGCGGGGTACGCCCCGGTGTGCTGATCCGGGTCACCGTCGGCGTCGAGGCGCACACCCACGAGTTCATCGCCACCGCCCACGAGGACCAGAAGTTCGGCTTCTCGCTGGCCGGCGGGGCGGCCGCCGCGGCGGCGTTCAAGGTCATCGACGAGGGCGTGCTCGACCTGCGCGGCCTGCACTCGCACATCGGCTCGCAGATCTTCGACGCCAGCGGCTTCGAGGTCTCCGCCCGCCGGGTGCTCGCCCTGCAGGCGCAGATCCGCGACGCGCGCGGGGTGGAGCTGCCCGAGCTGGACCTGGGCGGCGGCTTCGGCATCGCGTACACCACCCAGGACGACCCGGCCTCGCCCCAGGAGCTGGCCAAGCGGCTGCGCAAGATCGTCGACTCGGAGTGTGCGGCCGAGCGGCTGGCCGTGCCGCACCTGTCGATCGAGCCGGGGCGGGCCATCGTCGGCCCGGCCGTGTTCACCCTCTACGAGGTCGGCACGGTCAAGGACGTCGACGGCATCCGGACGTACGTCAGCGTGGACGGCGGGATGAGCGACAACATCCGCACCGCGCTCTACGACGCCTCGTACTCGGCCACGGTGGCCAACCGGGCCTCGGCGGCCGAGCCGCTGCTCGCCCGCGTGGTGGGAAAGCACTGTGAGTCCGGGGACATCGTGGTGAAGGATGAATTCCTGCCCGCCGACGTGCAGCCCGGAGATCTTGTCGCGGTGCCCGGCACGGGCGCCTACTGCCGGAGCATGGCCAGCAACTACAACCACGTGCCCCGGCCCCCGGTCGTCGCGGTGTGCGACGGGCGGGCGCGCCTGATCGTCCGGCGGGAAACCGAAGAGGACCTGCTCGCATTGGATGTTGGATGACGTCACCTGTGCGTTTGGCGCTGCTCGGCTGCGGAACCGTGGGCAGCGAGGTGGTCCGGCTGCTGCACGAGCAGTCGGCCGACCTCGCCGCCCGGATCGGCGCTCCGCTGGAGATCGCCGGCATCGCCGTACGCCGGGTCGGCCGGGACCGCGGCGACCTGCCGGTCGACCCGGCGCTGTTCACCACCGACCCGCTCGGGCTGATCAAGCGCGACGACGTGGACGTGGTGGTCGAGGTGGTCGGTGGCATCGAGCCGGCGCGCGGCTGGCTGGTGGAGGCGCTGCGGGCCGGCAAGAGCGTGGTCACCGCCAACAAGGCGCTGCTCGCCGAGGACGGCGCGGCGCTGCACGACGCGGCCGCCGAGGGCGGCGCCGACCTCTACTACGAGGCGTCGGTGGCGGGGGCGATCCCGCTGCTGCGCCCGCTGCGCGAGTCGCTGCACGGGGACCGGATCAACCGGGTCACCGGCATCGTGAACGGCACCACCAACTTCATCCTCTCCGCGATGGACGCGACCGGCGCCGGCTTCGCCGAGGCGCTGGAGGAGGCCACCGAGCTGGGGTACGCCGAGGCGGACCCGACCGCCGACGTGGAGGGCTTCGACGCCGCCGCCAAGGCCGCCATCCTGGCCTCGCTGGCCTTCCACACCCGGGTGGGCGCCGCCGACGTGTACCGCGAGGGGATCACCGAGGTGACCGCCGCCGACGTGGCCAGCGCCAAGGCGATGGGCTGCACCATCAAGCTGCTCTGCATCGCCGCCCGGGGCACCGACGGCGCCGGCCGGGAGACGGTCAGCGTCCGGGTGCACCCGGCGATGATCCCGCTGACCCACCCGCTGGCCAGCGTCGGCGACGCGTTCAACGCGGTCTTCGTCGAGGCGGAGGCGGCCGGGCAGTTGATGTTCTACGGCCGGGGCGCCGGCGGCGCGCCGACCGCCAGCGCGGTCCTCGGCGACGTGGTGGCGGTCGCCCGCAACCGGCTCGCCGGGGCGCGGGCGGCCAGCGAGTCCGCGTACGCCGACCTGTCGGTGCGGCCGATGGGGGAGGCGCTGACCCGCTACCACATCAGCCTCGACGTGGCCGACCGTCCGGGTGTGCTGGAGGCGGTCGCCGGGGTCTTCGCCCGGCACGACGTCTCCATCGCCACCGTCCGGCAGGGTCCGGCGGGCGGCGGGCCGGCCGGCCGGGGCGAGGACGCCGACCTGGTCATCGTCACCCACGTCGCCCCGGACGCCGCGCTCGCCGCGACCGTACGCGAGCTGCGTGGGCTGGACATCGTCCGCTCGGTGGCCAGCGTGCTGCGGGTCGAGGGCGGGGCGTAACCCGGCGTCTCGCCTGGTGGTTAAGGGCAAGTGCGCCGGAGCCCGGTCCGGGAGGCTGGGCCACGCTGGAGGGGGCCCCGACGCGACCGGGGCGGCGGTAGAGGCGAGGAGAGCGACATGTGGCGGGGTCTGATCGAGACGTACCGGGACCGGCTGCCGGTCACCGACGCCACCCCCGTCGTCACCCTGCACGAGGGGAACACCCCGCTGCTGCCCGCGCCGGTGCTCTCCGCCCGGCTCGGCTGCGACGTGCACCTCAAGGTCGAGGGGGCCAACCCGACCGGCTCGTTCAAGGACCGCGGCATGACCGTCGCGGTCTCCAAGGCGGTCGAGGCCGGCGACAAGGCGATCATCTGCGCCTCCACCGGCAACACCAGCGCCTCCGCCGCGGCGTACGCGGCCCGGGCCGGGATCACCTGCGCGGTGCTGGTGCCGCAGGGCAAGATCGCGCTGGGCAAGCTGGCCCAGGCGCTGGTGCACGGCGCGAAGCTGCTCCAGGTGCAGGGCAACTTCGACGACTGCCTCGCGCTGGCCTCGAAGCTCGCCCAGGACTACCCGGTGGCCCTGGTCAACTCGGTCAACCCCGACCGGCTGCATGGCCAGAAGACGGCCGCCTTCGAGATCGTCGAGGCGCTCGGCGACGCCCCCGACATCCACTGCCTGCCGGTCGGCAACGCGGGCAACGTCTCCGCCTACTGGATGGGCTACTCCGAGGACCTGAGCCTCGGGAACGCCACGAAGGCCCCGAAGATGTACGGCTTCCAGGCCGCCGGGGCCGCGCCGATCGTCACCGGCCAGGTGGTGCACGAGCCGTCCACCATCGCCACCGCGATCCGGATCGGCAACCCGGCCAGCTGGACCAAGGCGGTCGACGCCCGGGACGCCTCGCAGGGGCTGATCGCCGCGGTCACCGACCGGGAGATCCTCTCGGCGTACCGGCTGCTCGCCCGCGAGGTGGGCGTCTTCGTCGAGCTGGCCAGCGCGGCCAGCGTGGCCGGGCTGCTCCAGCAGGCCGCGGCGGGCCGGATCCCGGCCGGCTCGACGGTCGTCTGCACGGTCACCGGGCACGGCCTCAAGGACCCGGAGTGGGCCATCTCCACCGCCCCGGCCCCGGTGACGATCGCCAACGACGCCCTGGCCGCCGCCCGCTGCCTCGACCTCGTCTGAGCGGCGCCGGCCCCCCGGGTGTCCCCGCCCGGCCGGCGGCACCCGGCGGGGGCGGGGGAGATCGGGTCGGGCACACTTTGCGTACCCCGTAGACCCTCTCCCAGGAGTGAGCCAAGCCGATGTCGCTGCTCGCCAGATCCAGTCTCGCCAACCGGGGGTTGGTCGCCCTCATCGCGGTGGTGACCGCGGTCTTCGGGGCGTTCGCCGTTCCCTCGCTGAAGCAACAGCTGCTGCCGTCGCTGGAGTTCCCGGGGGCGTTCGTCGTCGCGGTCTATCCCGGCGCCGCCCCCGAGATCGTCGAATCCCAGGTCACCGAGCCGATCGAGAACAGCATCCAGGGCATCCCCGGGCTGGAGAAGGTCACCTCCGTCTCGCGGGAGGGCTCGGCCACCGTCTCGGTGCAGTTCGAGTTCGGCACCGACATCGACGACGCGGCCAACAAGATGCAGACCGCGCTGAGCCGGATCGACGTGCAGCTGCCGGACGCGGTGGACCCCCAGGTCATCACCGGGAGCACCGACGACGTGCCGGCCGTGGTGCTGGCCGCCACCGGCGGCGGTGACGAGCGCGCGCTGGCCGAGAAGCTGCGCGCCACCGTCGTACCGGAACTGGAGGGGATCGACGGCGTCCGCACGGTCGCGGTGACCGGCACCCGCGACCAGGTCGTGACCATCACCCCGGACCCGGCGAAGTTCGCCGCGGCGAAGCTGGCGCCGACCGCGATCGGCGCCGCACTGAAGACCAACGGGATCGCCGTCCCGGCCGGCGCGCTCACCGACGGCGCCAAGACCCTTCCGGTGCAGGTCGGCACCCCGATCACCACCCTGGACGAGCTGCGCGGCATCGTGCTGACCCCGACCGCGCCGAAGGCGGCCCCGGTCCGCCTCGGTGACGTGGCCACCGTCGAGCAGCAGCCCGCCCCGGCCACCGCGATCACCCGCACCAACGGCACGGAGAGCATCGGCGTGGCGGTCACCGCCGCCGCGGACGGCAATGCGGTCCGCATCTCGCACGACATCCGGGACCGGCTCGCCGACCTGAAGTCCGCCTCCGGCGCCGAGCTGACCGTGGTCTTCGACCAGGCCCCGTTCGTCGAGCGGTCCATCGAGAGCCTGACCACCGAGGGCCTGCTCGGCCTGCTGATGGCGGTCGTGGTGATCCTGGTCTTCCTGCTGTCGGTGCGCTCCACCCTGGTCACCGCGGTCTCCATCCCGCTGTCGGTGGTGGTGGCGCTGCTCGCGCTCTGGGTCGGCGACTACTCGCTCAACCTGCTCACCCTCGGCGCGCTGACCATCGCGGTGGGCCGGGTGGTCGACGACTCGATCGTGGTGCTGGAGAACATCAAACGGCACCTGGAGTACGGCGAACCGAAGCGGGACGCGATCATCGTCGCGGTCCGCGAGGTGGCCGGCGCGGTGACCGCCTCCACTCTCACCACGGTCGCGGTGTTCGCGCCGATCGCGCTGGTCGGCGGCTTCGTCGGGCAGTTCTTCGCGCCGTTCGCGATCACCGTCACGGTCGCCCTGCTCGCCTCGCTGCTGGTCTCGCTGACCGTGATCCCGGTGCTGGCGTACTGGTTCCTCAAGCCGCGTGCGGCCGGCGCCGACAACGCCGCGACGCGCCGGGCCGCCGAGGAGAAGGAGCTGCGCAGCCCGTTGCAGCGGGCGTACCTGCCGACGATCGGCTTCGCCACCCGCTCCCGGGCCACCCGCTGGATCACCGTGGCGGTCGGGCTGCTGGTGCTGCTCGGCACCTTCGGGCTGTCCACGCAGTTGCAGACCAACTTCCTGGACGACTCCGGCCAGGACACCCTGAACATCAGCCAGAAGCTGCCCGCCGGCACCGGCCTGGCCGGCACCGACCAGGCGGCAAAGCGGGTCGAGGAGGTGCTGGGGCGGACCGACGGCGTCGAGACGTACCAGGTGACCGCCGGGGGCACCGATCGGCCGTGGGAGGGCGGTGGTGGCAACAACACCGCGAGCTGGTCGGTCGCGCTCGGCGGCGGCACCGACGCCAAGGAGATGAAGGAGGTCCTGCGGAAGGAGTTCGCCGCCCTCGGCCCCGAGGTCGGTGACCTCACCTTCGGGCAGGGGCAGGGCGACCAGCTGGAGGTGGTCGTCCAGGCCGCCGATCCGGAGGCGCTGAGCCGGGCCGCCGAGGAGGCCGAGGCCGCGATGACCGGCACGCCGGGGGTCGAGGACGTCCAGACCAGCCTGGCGGCGCGGGTGTCCCGGGTCGACGTCACCGTCGACCGGGTCGCCGCGGCCCGGGCCGGGCTCAGCGAGGCGGCCGTGGGGCAGCTGGTGGCCCAGGCGTACCGGGGCGCCCCGCTGGGGCAGGTGACCCTGGACGGCGGTCAGCAGGACGTGGTGCTGCGGACCTCGGCCACCCCGCCGCTGACGGTGGAGCAGCTGGGCGCCCTGCCGGTCGGTCCGGTGACCCTCGACGCGATCGCGGACGTCTCCGTGGGTGAGGGGCCGCAGCAGGTCACCCGGATCGACGGCGAGCGCAGCGTCTCGGTGACCGGCACGGCCACCAGCTCGAACCTCGGCGCGACCACCAAGGAGCTGCGCGAGCGGCTGGCCGACATCGACGTGCCCGGCGCGACGGTGACCGTCGGCGGGGCCAGCGCCCAGCAGGAGGACGCCTTCGGCGACCTGCGCCTCGCGGTGCTGGCGGCGATCGCCATCGTCTTCCTGATCATGGTGGCGACGTTCCGCCGCATCACCCAGGCGCTGATCCTGCTGGTCTCGATCCCGTTCGCCGCGACCGGCGCGATCGCGCTGCTGCTGGCCACCGGGACCCCGCTGGGCGTGCCGGCGCTGATCGGCGTGCTGATGCTGGTCGGCATCGTGGTGACCAACGCGATCGTGCTGCTGGACCTGATCAACCAGTACCGGGCCCAGGGGATGGGCGTGACCGAGGCGGTGGTCGAGGGCGGCCGGCGCCGGCTGCGGCCGATCCTGATGACCGCGGTCGCCACCATCTTCGCGCTGCTGCCGATGGCCTTCGGCCTCACCGGCGAGGGTGGTTTCATCTCCCAGCCGCTCGCGGTGGTGGTGATCGGCGGTCTGCTCAGCTCGACGCTGCTGACCCTGGTCCTGGTGCCGACGCTCTACACGATGGTGGAGCGCACCAAGGAGTCGCTGCGGGCCTGGCGCTCCGGCGGGTCGGCCCCGGCCGACGAGGCGCCGGCGGCCGAAGCGCCGGCCACCGCGGACCGGTCGGCCGCCGTGCCGGTCCCGACCCGGTCCGGGGGTACGGCCACCGACGGTGGGTCCTCCGTCGGGGAGCCACCGGCCCGCCCGGCGCCGTCGGCCGCCCTGCTGGACGGCACCGACCAGTTCGAGGTGCTGCGGCTGCCGAGGAGCCGCCGCTCGCCGTTGCCGCCGACCGAGTAGTCCCGATCGACGAGGCGCCCCCGGCCCGGTGACACACCGGCCGGGGGTGCGTCGTGTCGGCTCCCGGACAGCCGGTGCCGGCCCGTCGTGGCCGACTACTGTCGGCTGCGGATCACCTACTTCGGGTGATGAACCGGCGGGGGTGCGGATGGCGGACGTGGACGGCGGGCGGTGGGCCCGGCGCACTCTGCTGCGCCGGGGCGTCCTGGTCGCCGGGGGCGTCGCGGTCGGGGCCGCCGAGGGGGCCTGGCTCGCCGACCGGCATCGTCCGATCATCGCCGAGCTGCGGGACCGTGGCTACACCTTCGTCACCGTCTCCGCGCTGCTGCGACGGACCGCCGTGGCCCGGGGCGGCGAGTAAGGTTGCGGCACGTGTCGCCCACCCTCTCGGTCCTCACGGGCAACCGGAACTTCCGCAATCTCTTCCTGGCCGAGCTGGTGGTCTTCGGCGCCGACTGGTTCGTCATGGTGCCGCTGCTGGTGCTGCTGCCGAAGTTGACCGGCAGCGGGGTGTGGGGAGCCCTGGTGCTCGCCCTGGACACCGGCGTGGTGGCGTTGCTGCTGCCGTACACCGGCACCATCGCCGACCGGTTCGACCGCAAGAAGATCATGATGGTCGCCAACGGCGCCGCCCTGTTCGGCGTGCTGCTGCTGCTCGGTGTGCGTAGCGCCGACACGGCCTGGCTGGCGATGGTGGCGATCGCCGCGGTGGCGGTGGGCAAGGCGTTCTACTCGCCGGCCGCGCAGGCAGCCCTGCCCAACGTGCTCGATCCCGACGAACTGGCCGCCGGCAACGCGGTCGCGGGCTCCGCCTGGGGCACGATGACGGTGGTCGGCGCCTCGCTCGGCGGCGTGCTCAGCGCGGCCGCCGGGCCGTACGCCTGCTTCTGGGTCGGCGCGGTCGGCCTGGCGCTGGCGGCGGGCCTGGCCGCGCTGATCCGCCGCCCGTTGCAGGCGCCCCGGGAGGCCGACCGGCCGACGCCGCGCACCTGGGCGGCGATCCGTGAGGCGTTGGGCTACATCGGGCACCGGCCGCGGGTGCTGGCGCTGGTCACCGTGAAGTCCGCGGTCGGCCTCGGCAACGGCGTGCTGACCGTCTTCCCGCTGCTCGCCGGGGTGTACGGCGCCGGGGCGGTCGGGGCCGGCCTGCTCTTCGCGTCGCGCGGCGCGGGGGCGCTGGTCGGGCCGATCCTGATGCGCCGGGTGTTGACCAACCGGGCCTGGCTGCTGCCCGGACTGGCCCTGTCGATGTCCCTGTACGGCCTGGCCTACCTGGGCGTCTCGGTGGCCCACTGGTTCCCGCTGGTGCTGGTGTTGGTCTTCGTCGCCCACTTCGGTGGCGGCAGCAACTGGGTGCTGTCGAACTTCGCCCTGCAGGGCGAGGTGCCGGACCGGCTGCGCGGCCGGGTCTTCGCCACCGACATGATGCTGTCGACGCTGGCCATCTCGGTCAGCCAGCTCGTGGTCGCCGCGGTGGTGGACGTGGTGGACGAGCGGGTGGTGCTGGCCGGCTGCGGCCTGGTGACCCTGGTCTACGCGGTCGGCTGGCGGATCGCCACCCGGCGGCTGTCGCTGTTGGAGCCAACGGACACCCCACTAGCATAAGCCGGTGCCGATGACTTTCGCCTCCGGGCCGGTGCGGGTGACGGTGCCCGCCACCAGCGCCAACCTCGGTCCGGGTTTCGACGCCCTCGGGCTGGCCCTCGGGCTGCACGACGACGTGGCGGCCGAGGTGACCACCGGTGGCGTCCGGGTGGCGGTGACCGGCGAGGGCGCCGGCGAGCTGCCCGAGGACGACCGGCACCTGGTGGTCACCTCCATGCGGGCCACCTTCGACGTGCTCGGCGGGCAGCCGGCGGGGCTGGCGCTGGAGTGCGTCAACCGGATCCCGCAGGCCCGGGGCCTGGGCTCCTCCTCGGCGGCGATCGTCGCCGGGGTGCTGCTGGCCCGCGCCCTGGTCGCCGACGGCGAGCAGCGGCTCGACGACGAGGCGGCGCTGCGGTTGGCCGCCGAGATCGAGGGCCATCCGGACAATGTGGCTCCCTGCCTGCTCGGCGGCTTCACCCTGGCCTGGACGGAGCCCACCGGCGCCCGGGCGGTCTCGCTGGCGGTCGCCGAGGGCGTCCGGCCGACCGTCTTCGTGCCGAGGGAACGCGGTCTCACGGCGACCGCCCGGGCCGCGCTGCCGCCCACCGTGCCGCACGTCGACGCCGCGCTGACCGCCGGCCGGGCGGCGCTGCTGGTGCACGCGCTGACCGCCGAGCCGACATTGCTGCTGCCGGCCACCGTCGACCGGCTGCACCAGGACTACCGCGCGCCGGGCATGCCGGAGACGGCTGCCCTGGTCGGTGGGTTGCGTGAGGCCGGTGTGGCGGCCGTGGTCAGTGGGGCGGGGCCGACGGTGCTGGCGCTGACCGCGCCGCCGGCCGCCTTCGACCCGGGAACAGACTGGCAGGTCCTGCGGTTGCCGATAGAGGTGCACGGAGCCACCGTCGTACGGGGTAGACTGGGACACGCCGAGCGGGACCCTGTTGCCGCAGGTCGGAAGAGTTGATTACGCTCTAGACTTAGCACAGCCGCGAAGCATGCGATCTCTCTGCGGGTCGGCGCACCCCCGAAGCTCTCGGCGGTCAGCCCGTCACCCCTGCCAAGGCCCACGCCGCGCCGCAGTTTCCACAGGTCGCCGCAGACGGCGAGACCTGCTCACCGATGTTGGTGAGTCGGGAAACCGACCGGCTGCTGTGCCACAGACTCCCGCGACGCGTCAATGCGAGGCGGGTGCACCGAGGCCGCCCGGCCACCTGGTTCTTCGACTCCGGGCAGTCACGGCCTATCGAGGGAAGGAATCCATTGAGCGACACCACCGACGTGACGTCGGATGTTTCCAACGTCGCTGGCGATGCCACCACCGCCGCCCCCGCCCGCCGTCGGCGCAGCGGTACCGGCCTGTCGGCGAAGCTGCTGCCGGAGCTGCAGAGCCTGGCCGCGTCGCTCGGCATCTCCGGTACGGCTCGCATGCGCAAGGGCGAGCTGATCAGCGCGATCTCCGAGCGGCAGCAGGGTGGCGCAGCCACCGGCACCCCTCGACCGCGGGCCGAGGTCGCCGCCGCGGCCGCCCCCGCCCGTGAGGAGGTCCACGCCGAGGTACGCGAGGAGCGGGCCGCCGAGCAGGCGCCCACCGCTCCGGCCGCCGCCGGCGAGACCGAGGGTCGTACCCGGACCCGGCGCAGCCGGACCGCCGCGGCCGAGGCTCGGGCCCCCGAGGGTCGCGCCACCGAGGCGCGTACCGAGGAGACCCCGGCCGAGACCGGTGAGCGGGCCGACCGTACCGACCGCGGTGAGCGGGCCGAGCGCGGTGACCGTACCGAGCGTGGTGACCGTACCGAGCGCGGTGAGCGGGCCGAGCGCGGTGACCGTACCGAGCGCGGTGACCGTACCGAGCGCGGTGAGCGGGCCGAGCGTGGTGACCGTAACGACCGGGGCGAGCGCGGTGAGCGCAACGACCGGGGCGAGCGGGCCGAGCGGACCGAGCGCGGCGACCGGGGCGAGCGCGGTGACCGTAACGACCGTGGCGACCGTAACGACCGGGGCGAGCGGGCCGAGCGCGGCGACCGCAACGAGCGGGCCGACCGTAACGACCGTAACGACCGGGGCGTCCAGCGGGACAACGACGGGGACGACGACGGCGAGGGCGGCGGCCGGCGCGGCCGGCGCAGCCGGTTCCGGGACCGTCGCCGTGGCCGGGGCGACCGGGCCGAGGGCGGCAACGACGGTGGCGGCCGCGACAGTGGCGGCCGCGACGGTGGCGGCCGCGAGCCGCAGGTCAGCGAGGACGACGTGCTCGTCCCGGTGGCCGGCATCATCGACGTGCTCGACAACTACGCGTTCGTCCGGACCACCGGCTACCTGGCCGGCCCGAACGACGTCTACGTCTCGATGTCCCAGATCAAGAAGTACGGCCTGCGCCGGGGTGACGCGATCACCGGTGCGGTGCGGGCCGCCCGCGACAGTGGCGGCGAGCAGCGGCGCGACAAGTACAACCCGCTGGTCCGCCTGGACACCATCAACGGCATGGAGCCGGACGAGGCGAAGCGTCGTCCCGAGTTCTACAAGCTCACCCCGCTCTACCCGCAGGAGCGACTGCGGCTGGAGACCGAGCCGCACATCCTGACCACCCGGGTGATCGACCTGGTGATGCCGATCGGCAAGGGGCAGCGGGCGCTCATCGTGTCGCCGCCGAAGGCCGGTAAGACGATGGTGCTGCAGGCGATCGCGAACGCGATCACCCGCAACAACCCGGAGTGTCACCTGATGGTGGTGCTGGTGGACGAGCGGCCTGAAGAGGTCACCGACATGCAGCGTTCGGTGAAGGGCGAGGTCATCGCGGCCACGTTCGACCGTCCGCCGCAGGACCACACCACGATCGCCGAGCTGGCGATCGAGCGGGCGAAGCGGCTGGTCGAGCTGGGCCACGACGTGGTCGTGCTGCTCGACTCGGTGACCCGGCTCGGGCGCTCGTACAACCTGGCGGCGCCGGCCAGCGGCCGGATCATGTCGGGTGGTATCGACTCCACCGCGCTCTACCCGCCGAAGCGGTTCCTCGGTGCGGCCCGCAACATCGAGAACGGCGGCTCGCTGACCATCCTCGCCACCGCACTGGTGGAGACCGGGTCCATGGCGGACACGGTCATCTTCGAGGAGTTCAAGGGCACCGGTAACGCGGAGCTGAAGCTGGACCGGAAGATCGCCGACAAGCGGGTCTTCCCGGCGATCGACATCAACCCCTCCGGCACCCGCAAGGAGGAGGTCCTCTTCGCGCCGGAGGAGCTGGCGATCATCCACAAGCTCCGCAAGGTGCTGCACTCGCTGGACTCGCAGGCGGCGCTCGACCTGCTGCTGGACCGCCTCAAGCAGTCCCGCACCAACATCGAGTTCCTGATGCAGATCGCGAAGTCGACGCCGGGGGAGTGACCTCACCCGGGTGAGACCCCCGAAGGGCACGGCCGTCCGGCCGTGCCCTTCGTCGTCCCCGGGCTGGTGTCGTTCCCGGGGCCGTTGCGGAATTTTCCTTCAATTCAGCCCGAGGGTATTGAAACTTCTGTGCGGGACTGGGTTGACTGACGTCCATGCGTACCCGCAGTCGATCCGCCCGCCTCCCCGGCGTCCTGCTGCTGACGCCGCTGCTCGCCCTGGCCGGCGCCGTCCCGGCGACCGCCGGGCCACCGGCCGACGCCGGCACCGCCGTCGAGGACGCGCCCCGCGCGTCGTCGTACCCGGCCGCCTCGGTCGCGCTGGCCCCCGCCGGCGTCGAGCCCGCCGGCGGCCTGGAGACCGGGAAGACCACCCGGCCGGTCGCCCCCGGCCTCGACCTCACGTCCTTCGACCGCTACGACGCCGCTGGCTGGCTGCGCGCCGACGCGCTCACCGCCGACCTCACCGGCGGGCTGACCGTTGACTACGTCAACTCCGGCGCGGTGTCCCGGGCCGAGCCGCTGCGCGGGGCGGTGGACCACTCCCGGGCCGTCGCCGCGGTCAACGGCGACTTCTTCGACATCAACAACTCCGGGGCGGCCCAGGGCGTCGGCATCCGCGACGGCGAGCTGATCCAGTCGCCGGTCGCCGGGCACACCAACGCGGCCGCGATCACCGCCGACGGGCTCGGCCGGGTGATCCAGGTGAACTTCGACGGCACCGCCACGCTGCCCGCCGGCCCGGTGCTGTTGACCCAGTTCAACAACATGATCCAGGCGAACGGGACCGGCGTGTTCACCCCGCTCTGGGGGTCGTACCCCCGGCAGCGGGCGGTCGCCGGGGCGAGCCGCGTGACCGAGGTGGTCGTCCGCGACGGCCGGGTCGCCACGGTGACCGGCGCGGCTGGCGAGGGCCCGATCCCGGCCGGGACCACCGTCCTGCTCGGCCGGGAGGCCGGGGCGGACGCGCTGGCCGCGCTCCGCCCGGGTGACCCGGTCGACCTCGCCTGGAAGCCCAAGCCGTCGGACGGCAGTACGCTGCACGCCGCCGTCGGCGGCGGCAACGTGCTGGTCCGCGACGGGGTGGTGCAGGCCATCACCGACCCGACGCTGGCGCCGCGCACGTCGGTGGGCTTCTCCGCGGACGGCCGGAGGATGATTCTGCTCACCGTGGACGGACGCCAGGTGGACAGCCGGGGCGTCACGCAGACCGAGATGGGCCGGATGATGGCCGAGCTCGGCGCCCACCACGCGCTCAACCTGGACGGTGGCGGATCGTCCACCCTGCTCGCCCGGGAGCCCGGTGCGGCCGCGGTGCAGGTGGAGAACAGCCCCTCCGACGGCAGCGAGCGGGCGGTGCCGAACGGGCTGGCCATCTACGCCCCGCGGGGCAGCGGCCGGCTCACCGGGTACTGGCTGGAGACCGCGAGTGACCCCACCGCCGCGCCCGGCGTCGCGCCGGTGCGGGGCGGCCGGCCGGACCGGGTCTTCCCCGGACTCACCCGCCGGCTCACCGCCGCCGGCCACGACGAGACGTACGGCCCGGCCGAGGGGGCGCCGCACTGGCGGGCCAACCCGGCCGTACGGGGGACGGTGGCCGACGGGCTCTTCCGGGCCGGCGCCCCCGGCCGCAGCACCGTCACCGCCTGGCGGGACGGGGCCAGCGGCACCCTCGACCTCACCGTCCTCGGCCCGCTGGCCCGGGTGGACTCCACGGTGGACCGGCTGGGGCTGAACCGGTCCGGCGACACCGGGCTGTTCGGGGCGGTCGGCTTCGACGCGGAGGGGAACACCGCGCCGATCGAGCCCGCCGACCTGACCCTGGAGTACGACCGCGACCTGCTCGAGGTCACCCCGACCGCCGACGGCAACCTGTCGGTGACGGCGCGCGGCGACAGCGGCTCCGCCCTGGTCACCGTCCGGGTCGGCGCGCGCACGACCGTCCTGCCGGTCACCGTCGGACTGACCGACGTGCCGGTGGCCGGCTTCGACGACGCCGCGTCCTGGACGTTCAGCCAGGCCCGGGCGAGCGGCGCGGTCGCGCCCGCGCCCGGCCGCACCGGCACCGGGCTGAGGATGACGTACGACTTCAGCCAGTCGACCGGCACCCGGGCCGCGTACGCGAACCCGCCGGCCTGGATCGAGGTGCCCGGCCAGCCGCAGGCGTTCGGCATGTGGATCCACGGCAACGGCACCGGCGAGTGGCCCAGCCTGCACCTGCACGACGCGCAGGACACCCAGCACGTGCTGCGCGGACCGCTGGTCACCTGGAAGGGCTGGCGGTACGTCGAGTTCGCGGTGCCGGCCGGGGTGCAGTACCCGCTGCGGGTCCGCCGGTTCTACGTGGCGGAGACCAACCCGGCCGCCCAGTACACCAGCGAGATCGTCATTGACGACCTGGTGGCGAAGGTGCCGCCGACGGTGGACGCGCCGGCCGAGGCCCCCCGCACCGACCGGCTGGTGCTGCGCGACGGCACGGTGGACGGTGCGCCCTGGCGCTTCGCGGTCATGTCCGACGCCCAGTTCGTCGCCGCCGACCCGGACAGCGACCTGGTCGCCCAGGCCCGCCGTACGCTGCGCGAGGTGAAGGCGGCGAAGCCGGACTTCCTGGTGATCGACGGTGACTTCGTGGACACCGCGTACCCGGCCGACTTCGCACTGGCGAAGCGGATCCTCGACGAGGAACTCGGCGGCGAGCTGCCGTACCACTACGTGCCGGGCAACCACGAGATCATGGGCGCCCCGATCGACAACTTCCGGGCCGTCTTCGGCGACACCTCCCGGGTCTTCGACCACGCGGGGACCCGGTTCGTCACGCTCAACAGCTCCACCGGGTCGCTGCGCGGTGGCGGCTTCGACCAGGTGAAGCTGCTGCGGGAGGCGCTCGACTCGGCCGCGACCGACGACGCCGTCGGTTCGGTGGTCGTGCTGCACCACCACCCGCCGCGCGACCCGAGCCCGGCCAAGGCGAGCCAGCTCGCCGACCGGAAGGAGGCCGCCCTGCTGGAGCAGTGGCTGGCCGACTTCCAGCACCGCACCGGCAAGGGGGCGCTCTTCGTCGGCGGGCACGTCGGCACCTTCCACGCCGACCGGGTGGACGGCGTGCCGTACGTGATCAACGGCAACGCGGGCAAGAACCCGTCCACCCCACCGCAGCTCGGCGGCTTCACCGGCTGGACCGAGTTCGGCGTCGACCCGGTGACCCCGGCCGAGGCGGACCGGGCCCGGCGTGACCCGCTGGCCGAGGGCCCGCGCTGGGTGTCCGCGGAGGTCCACGCTCATCTGGACCGGCTGACCCTGACCGCCCCGCCCAGCGTCGCGCTGGGCGCGCCGGCCCCGGTGACCGCGACGCTGACCCAGCCGGGTGGTCGTACCGTGCCGGTGGCGGCGCCGGTCAGCGCGGACTGGACCGGCTCGCCGAGCCTGCACATCGGGTCCGCCGCCGGCGTCCGGCCCTGGCACGTGGCCCGCTTCGACCCGGCGACCGGTGAGCTGACCGCGCTGCGGCCCGGCGCGTCGGTGATCCTGGCGGTGACCGTCAACGGCGTCCGCGCCGAGGCGACGGTCGCGCTGACGGCGGCGGAGACACCTGGAGAAGCGCCCGCCGCATGACCGGCAGGGGGTCCCGGGTCGACTTCCCGTGTCCCGGGACCCTCGCCTCAGAAGTCGCCGTCGGCGACCTGGAAGACGGTCAGTCCGAGCGAACGCCACATCCGGACCACCTGTGCCCGATCGTCGAAGACCCCGACCACCCGGTAGCGGTCGCGTACCTCCCGCTCGTAGATCTCCTGCTTCACCACCGCGTCCTTCCGGGAGTCACCCACCGCGCGCAGGTGCAGGGCCAGGTACGGCACCCGGACGTGCCGGGCCAGCCAGGCCACCGTGGCCGCCCGGGCCGAGGCGTCCCGGCCGGAGCAGAAGACCACGCCGTACCCGGCGGCGTGCATCGCCCGGACCGCCGCGATCACCGCCTCGTTGGGGTGGTCCTCGCCGACCCGGGTCATGTCGTACGGGCTGCGGGAGACGTTCAGCGCGACGGTGCCGTCGATGTCCACCAGCACGATCTCCGGCGGAGCGGCCGGCGCCACCTCCACCCGGGCGGGCCGGCCGGTGCGGGCCGTCGGTACCGGCAGCGGGAGCGGCCGGCCGGCCAGGTAGCGCTCGTGCAGCCGGCGGATCGCCGCCTCGCCGACCCGGTCCGCCTCGGCCCGTGCGGCGTCCCGGCGCAGGCACTCTTCCAGCGGTACGTCGGTGAAGTCGTGCACCTCGAAGTCCGCGTCGTACCGGGCGGCCAGGTCGGCCCACTCCCGCAGGGTGCGGGACCGCAGGTTGGTGTCGTCCACGCAGACGCTCACCCTGGCCCGCAGCAGCGCCTCCACCTGGGCCCGCTGGGCGAGCGTCACCTGGTACTCGGCCCGCTGGGTGAAGAGTCGCTCGCCGTGCAGCATCCGGCGCAGGTCGTCCCGGTTGACCCGGACCACGGCCGGCTGGAGCGTGCGGGCGAAGGTGGTCTTGCCGGAGGCGGGCAGCCCACGGGTGGCGATCAGCCGGGGCATCCCGCCCACCCCGCGCGGCTCAGGGACGAATCGGGCACGGTCCCACCGTAGCCGGGGCCGGGGAATGCTGGTCGGGACCGGCGGGAATGCGGAAAGGGAGGCGGATGTTTCCACTGCCGGACCGATAGTGTGGCCCGCCCGCCGGGTCGGCTCACGCCCATGGCACACTGGTCAATCGGCCACCGGTTCCGGTTCACGCCCGAGTCCGTCACGCACCAGGTGACGGGGAGATCAGCGGCGACCCGGCGACCATCGACGAAAGGACCGAGGCGACATGAAGCAGAACATCCACCCGGAGTACGTGACCACCGAGGTCTCCTGCTCCTGCGGCAACACCTTCCAGACCCGGAGCACCGCCAAGGGCGGCGCCATCCACGCCGAGACCTGCAGCGCCTGCCACCCGTTCTACACCGGCAAGCAGCGCGTCCTCGACACCGCTGGCCGGGTCGCCAAGTTCCAGCAGAAGTACGCCAAGGTTCAGGCGAAGAAGGCCAAGTAGCTCCACCGACGACGCCCGTGTCCGGCTTTCGCCGGGCGCGGGCGTCTGTCCGTTCCGCCCACTTTTCTGCCCGGACGTCGTCGAAGGAGCATCTCCCGCATGAGCAGCGAGCGTCTGGCCGCCCTCCTCGACGAGTACGCCGAGCTGGAGAAGCGGCTGGCCGACCCGGCCATCCACGCCGACCAGGGCACCGCCCGTCGGGTGGGCCGCCGGTACGCCGAACTGGTCCCGCTGTACAAGGCGGCCGGCGAACTGGAGCAGGCCCGGGCCGACCTGACCGCGGCCCGCGAGCTCGCCGCCGAGGACCCGGCCTTCGCCGCCGAGGCGGATTCGATCGCGGCCAGCCTGCCGGTGCTGGAGGAGCGCCTCGCCGAGCTGCTGATCCCGCGCGACCCGCACGACGCCAAGGACGTGATCATCGAGATCAAGGCCGGCGAGGGCGGCGAGGAGTCGGCGCTCTTCGCCGGCGACCTGCTGCGGATGTACACCCGGTACGCCGAGCGGCACGGCTGGCTCACCGAGGTTATCGACGCGCAGGACTCCGACCTGGGCGGGGTCAAGGACGTGTCGCTGGCGATCAAGACCAAGGGCGTCCCCGACGGCGGCAACGGCGTCTGGTCGCGGCTGAAGTGGGAGGGCGGCGTGCACCGGGTGCAGCGCGTCCCGGTCACCGAGTCGCAGGGACGCATCCACACCAGCGCGGCCGGCGTGCTGGTGCTGCCCGAGGCCGAGGACGTCGACGTCACCATCGAGCCGAACGACCTGCGGATCGACGTGTTCCGCTCGTCCGGGCCGGGCGGCCAGTCGGTGAACACCACCGACTCGGCGGTCCGGATCACCCACCTGCCGACCGGCGTGGTGGTCTCCTGCCAGAACGAGAAGTCCCAGCTGCAGAACCGTGAGCAGGCGATGCGCATCCTGCGGGCCCGGCTGCTGGCGGCGGCCCAGGAGCAGGCCGACGCGGCCGCCTCGGACGCCCGCAAGGCGCAGGTGCGCACGGTGGACCGCTCGGAGCGGATCCGCACCTACAACTTCCCGCAGAACCGGATCACCGACCACCGGATCGGCTACACGGCGTACAACCTGGACCTGGCGCTCGCCGGTGACCTGGACGGCGTCCTCGACGCCCTCGCCGAGGCCGACCGCGCGGCCCGCCTCGCCGGCGACACCGAACTCACCCGCCGCTGACCCCCCCACCCCGTGGTCGGGGCCGTGCACTGTCCCGGAAAGAGCGGCCATTCCGCGCCGGATGGGCACTCTATTCCATGCAAGAGGGGCCAGGGGAGTGTGGGGCGGGGCCCCGGTCAGGAGGCGCGCGGCTGGGTCTTGGCCCGGAGCATCTCCCGGTCGGCGATCTCGAAGGCGGTGCCGAGCGCGTCGCGCAGCGAGCCACCCGCGCCGTCCACCTCGGCGAAGCCGATGCTGACCCCGACCGGGGTGCCTGGCACCAGCGACTCCCAGTCCTCGGTGCGGACCGCCGCGTCGATCCGCCGGGCCACCTCGGCGGCCTCGGCCATCCCGGCGCCGGCGAGCACCACCACGAACTCGTCCCCGCCGTAGCGGGCCACGAAGTCACCCCGGCGCATCACCCGGTTGATCACGCCGGCGATCCGTTGCAGCACCAGGTCGCCGGAGTGGTGGCCGTGCCGGGTGTTGACCGCCTTGAAGCCGTCCAGGTCGCAGACGCCGATCACCACCCGCTCGCCGCGGGACACCACCGAACCGATGTAGCGCTCCAGCCGGCGCCGGTTGGGCAGGCCGGTCAGCGGGTCGGTCAGCGCCTCGCCCTCGTACCGGGCGGCCTCCCGGCGCACCTCCTCGTGGTCGATCCGGGCCGCGATCCCGTCGATGTAGACGTCCCGCAACCGGTCGTTGCGCTGCGCGGCGAGCCGGAACGCCACCCGGTCGGCCCGGTGTGCCGCCGCGTGGTCGCCGGCCCGGGCGAAGGCGATGCTGCGCAGCCGGGCCGGCTCGGCCGCGCCCAGCGTCTCGTTGGAGACCCGGCTGGTGTCCAGCCGGGCGACCGCCTCGATCGGCCGCCCGTCGGCGACGGCCAGGCACACCTGCCCGAGCTGACGCATCTCCCGGGCCCGGACGCTGTCCTCGCCGTGGTTGAGCAGCCGCACCGGATCTGTCTCGGTGTCGGTCTCCACCCGGTCGCCGAGCGCGGCGCGGCGGGCCGCCGCATAGCCGTACGCGGCCAGGCTGCTCGGGCGGATCCGGTCGGTCCGGCCGTCCCGGACGAAGCGGGCCAGGTCGGCGGCGATGTCGCGGAGCACCCGCAGGCAGCCGTCGCTGTCGCCGTTGTGGTCCAGGGCGACCGCGTTGCGCAGCCGGATGCCCGGCGCGGCGAAGACCTCCTCGGGGATGCCGGCGGCCAGGCCGAGTTGCCGAGCCCGCTCGATCGCGCCGAGCGCGTAACCGTGGAAGCTGAGGTAGGAGTAGGCCATCGCCAGGTCGTGCCAGCCCCAGGCGGTGTCCCGGTCCCGGTCCTCCGCCGCGCCCAGCGCCCGGGCCGCCCGGACCAGGTGGGTGACGCAGCGGTCCAGCGCGCCCTGGTGGTGCGCGGCCAGCCCGGCCAGCGCGTTGAGGTGCCCGTGCAGGTACGGCTCGGGCAGGTCCCGGACGGCGGTGGAGGCGTCCTCGATGGCCCGGGTGAACTCGGCCGTCCGACCGAGATTGATCAGCGCGCAGAGCCGCTGCACCAGCGCGTCGGCCCGGGTGTACGGGTCGGAGGTGGTGCGCAGCACCCGGTCGAGGACGGTGACCGCCTCCGCCGAGCGGCTCGCCTCCTGCAGGTCACGGGCGTGCGTGAGGGCATCCACCTGGTCGTCGACCCGGTCGAGCCACCCCACCTCGAACCCTCCCTGTCGGTGTGCGTCCGGACGCACCCGCTCGTGATGTGATCCCGCGACGCTTCATGATTATGTCGTGACCTCCGTGCCGCGCCACCCGTCCGAAGGGACAGAACGCGAACGGCCCTCGCTGGCCGTGGCGCGGGCGGCCCGTACCCTCGCCGCGGCCGGGGTGGAGTCCGCCCGGGTCGAGGCGGAGCTGCTCGCCGCGTACGTGCTCGACGTCCCCCGGGGCCGGCTGGCGCTGGCCGACGGGTTCACCGCCGCCCAGCGCGACCGGTACGACGCGCTGGTCGCTCGCCGGGCCGCCCGGGAGCCGTTGCAGCACCTCACCGGCGCTGCCGGGTTCCGGCACCTGGAGCTGGCGGTCGGGCCGGGGGTCTTCGTGCCCCGGCCGGAGACCGAGCTGCTCGCCGGGTGGGGCATCGCCCGGGCCCGTACCCGCCCCGCGCCAGTGGTGGTCGACCTGTGCAGCGGGTCGGGGGCGATCGCGCTGGCGGTCGCCCAGGAGGTGCCGACGGCCCGGGTGGTCGCGGTGGAGCGGTCCCCGGCCGCGCTGGAGTGGCTGCGCCGCAACGCCGCCGACCGGGCCGCCGCCGGGGACCGGCCGGCGGAGGTGGTCGCCGCCGACGTGACCGACCCGGAGCTGCTGGCCGGCCTGGTGGGCGCGGTCGACGTCCTGCTGTGCAACCCGCCGTACGTGCCCCGCTCGGTGGTCGTACCTCCGGAGGTGGCCGGCCACGACCCGGACGAGGCGGTCTTCGGCGGGGCGGACGGGCTGGACGTGATCCGGCCGGTGCTGGCCCGGGCCGCGCAGCTGCTGCGCCCCGGCGGGGTGCTGGGCGTCGAGCACGACGACACGCACGCCACCGCGGTGCCCGCACTGCTCGCCGCCGACGGCCGGTACGAGGCGGTCGAGGAACACCGGGACCTGGCCGGCCGGCCCCGCTTCGTCACCGCGTCCCGCCGCGGGGACGGCCCACACGCCGACGGAGCCCCGGCGTGGCAGACTGGCTCCTCGTGATGCTCTACGACTGTCGGTCCCCGGCCGACCGGGACCGCGGCATCGCCGCGGCGATCGAGGCGGTCAAGAACGGCGAACTGGTCGTCCTGCCGACCGACACGGTCTACGGGATCGGCGCCGATGCCTTCACGCCGTACGCGGTGAAGGCGCTCGGGGATGCCAAGGGCGGCAGCCGGCAGGCGCCGCCGGTGCTGATCGGCTCCCGGCACACCCTCGACGGTCTGGTCTTCTCGCTGCCGCGCGCGGCCCGGGAGCTGGTCGAGGCGTTCTGGCCGGGGGCGCTGACCATCGTGGTGGAGCACTCGCCGAGCCTGTCCTGGGACCTGGGCGACGCCAGCGGCACGGTGGCGGTGCGGATGCCGCTGCACCCGGTGGCGCTGGAGGTGCTGCGGGAGACCGGCCCGATGGCGGTCGCCTCGGCCAACAAGGCCGGCCAGCCGGCCGCGTTGACCGCCGAGGAGGCGCGGGACCAGTTGGGCTACTCGGTCCGCGCCTACCTGGAGGCCGGGCCCTGCCCGGACCCGGTGCCGAGCACCATCGTCGACCTGACCGGGGAGGTGCCGCGGGTGTTGCGGCTCGGTGCGATCGGCCTGGACAAGCTCCGCGAGGTGGCGCCCGACATCCTCGACGAGCAGGGGGCCTGAGTGCCGCCCTTCACCGTCCTGCACGTCTGCATGGGCAACATCTGCCGGTCCCCGATGGCCGAGCGGCTGCTGGTGCTCGCGGTCCGGGAGCGACTGGGCCGACTCGGCGCGGACCCGGCCGGCTCGGACGAGCTGCTGCACAGCCACAGCGCCGGCACCGGCGGCTGGCACGCCGGTGAGGGGATGAACCCGCCGGCGGCCCGTCAGGTGCTCGCCCGGGGCGGCGACGTCGACGGGTTCGCCGCGCGCAAGCTCCGCTCGGATCTGATCGACGCCGCCGACCTGGTCCTCACCGCCACCGCCGACCAGCAGGAGTACGTGGTGGCGCTGCGTCCGGACGCCGCGTCCCGGACGTTCGTGCTGGGTGAGTTCGGCCGGCTGCTCGGCGTGCTGGACGCCGCCGCGCTGCCCCCGGCGCAGGCGACCCCGGACGTTGTCCACGCCCGCGGGGTGGCCCTGGTGGCGGCAGCCGACGCCGCCCGGGAGGGTGCCTCCCCGTTGCACTCCGACGACCTTGACGACCCGTGGGGCCGGGGCGACCAGTGCTTCCTCCGGGTCGCCGACGAGATCGAGGAGACGGTGCACCCGCTCACCGCGGCGCTGTTGCCCTGACCTCTCCCGGGTGACCCGGGCGGCGTGTCCCGCGGCGCGCGTGCTGTCCGGCTCGCGAGTTTCATCCGGATTCGGAGAAAAGCGAGGGATCGGGCGGTTTCCCGGGTCATGCTGAACGGGTCCTGACGGCTCCTGCGGGGAGAGCTGATGATCCGGGCCCATCTCGACAAGTTGCTGACCGTGTTGATCGCCGGAATGCTCGCCGGGCTGGTGCTGGCGGCCGCGGCCCTCCCGGTCGCCCTGGTGGTCGGAGCCGGGTTCGGCGCGCTCGCCGCCCCCTACTCGGAGCTGCCCAACAGCCTGCGGACGGCACCGACCGCCCAGCGGTCGAACCTGTACGCCAACGACGGCGTCACCCTGATCACCTCCTTCTACACCGAGGACCGGGTGGAGGTGCCGGTGGCGAAGGTGGCGCCGGTGATGCGGCAGGCCATCTTGGCCGCCGAGGACGCCCGGTTCTACCAGCACAAGGGGGTCGACGTCCGGGGCGTGGTGCGGGCCTTCACGGTCAACAAGCGGGACGGGCGGACCCGGCAGGGCGCCTCCACGCTGACCATGCAGTACGTGCGCAACGTGCTCAGAAACGATCCGCGGCTGACCAAGGAGCAGCGGCGGAGGGCCACCGAGATCAGCACCGCCCGCAAGCTCCAGGAGGTGCGGTACGCGCTGGCGCTGGAGCGGGAGCTGAACAAGGACGAGATCCTCGCCCGCTACCTCAACATCGCGTACTTCGGCGCCGGGGCGTACGGGATCGCCGCCGCCAGCAAGCGCTACTTCTCCACCTCGCCGGCGGAGCTGAGCCTGGCCCAGGCGGCCCTGCTGGCCGGGCTGGTCCGCTCGCCGGACACCGACGACCCGATCAACGGCGACGCCGACGCGGCGCTGGACCGCCGGGCGTACGTACTGGACCGGCTGGTCGAGCTCCAGCACGTCCCGGCCGCGGAGGCGGCGAAGGCGAAGGCCGCGCCGCTGACCCTGCGCCCGAGCGCGACCCCGAACGACTGCACCGCGGTGTCGGAGGAGCAGACCGACTGGGGCTTCTTCTGCGACTGGTTCACCCAGTGGTGGAGCGCCCAGCCTGCCTTCGGCGCCACCGCCGCCGAGCGGCAGGACAACCTGCGCCGGGGCGGTTTCCGGATCGTCTCCTCGCTGGACCCGGCCGTGCAGCGGGCCACCCTCCGGCAGGTGCTGGACATCTACGACACCGGCAACGCCCGGGCGGTGCCGACCGCGGTGGTCCAGCCGGGCACCGGCCGGGTGCTGGCGCTCGCGGTGAACCGCAACTACAGCGTCGCCGACAACCCGCCCGGCCAGAAGAACTACCCGAACACGGTCAACCAGCTCGTCGCCGGCGGCAACGGCATCGAGGGCTACCAGGCCGGATCGACGTTCAAGCTCTTCACCATGTTGGCCGCCCTGGAGTCCGGGCTGCCGCTGGAGACCCGCTTCGACTCCCCGAGCCGGATCCTGACCCGCTTCCCGGTTGACGAGGGCGGGGCCACCTGCGGCGGTCGCTGGTGCCCGGCGAACGCCAGCCCGGAGTGGATGGACGGCAACCGCACCATGTGGGACGCCTTCGGCCGCTCGGTGAACACGTACTTCGCCTGGCTGATCGAGCGGGTCGGGGCGGACCGGGTGGTGGAGATGGCGGAGCGGCTCGGCATCGCGTTCCGCGCCGAGGACGACGCCCAACTGGCCCGCCACGGCGCGCGAAACTGGGGCGCCTTCACCCTGGGGGTCTCCTCAACCACCCCGCTGGACCTGGCCAACGCGTACGCCACGGTGGCCGCCGAGGGAACCTGGTGCGCTCCGCTCCCGGTCATGTCGATCACCGACAGCGCCGGCCGGGAGGTGGCCGCCGGTCGCCCGGACTGCCGGCAGGTGATCGACACCGACGTGGCCCGGGCGGCGGCGGACGCGGCCCGCTGCCCGGTCGGCGACCAGTCGATGTACCGCCGCTGCGACGGCGGTACGGCCGAGCGGCTCCGCCCGATGGTGGGCCGACCGGTGGCCGGCAAGACCGGCAGTTCGGAGCGGAACGAGACCGAGTCGGTGGTGGCCTTCACCCCGCAGCTCGCGATCGCCCAGATCGCCGCCAACCCGGACGCCCCCCGGGACGCGGTCGGCGCCGCGGTCCAGTCCCGCATGGTCGACGCCGTCGGCCGACTCCTGATCACCGCCCTCCACGGCCAACCGGTCCGCGACTTCGTCCCCCCGAGCGAGGCGGTGGCCCACCGCGTCACCGGCGCCCGCGACGGCAACTGACCCGGGGCGGGGCGCGGGTCGCCCAGGGCACGTCACGCAGCCGGCCGGCCTTGCGGGCCAGGCAGCGCACCTGGTGTCACTCCGCCAGGAGTTGGGGCGCGAGCCGCCCGCCGAGGTAACCGGTGGCTCCGGTGACGAGGCATCTCACGGCTTCCAGTGTGCGGCCGCCTAGACTCCTTCGCTGTGGAGAACGCGAGGGACACCTTCTGGGGACCGGACTTCCAGCAGCTCAGCGCCGTCGATCCGGAGATCGCCGGGGTGGTGCTCGGCGAGCTGGATCGGCTGCGCGGCGGCCTGCAGCTGATCGCCAGCGAGAACCTCACCTCCCCGGCGGTGCTCGCGGCGCTCGGCTCGACCCTGACCAACAAGTACGCCGAGGGCTACCCGGGCCGGCGCTACTACGGCGGCTGCGCCGAGGTGGACCGGGCCGAGGAGATCGGCATCGCCCGGGCGAAGGAGCTCTTCGGCGCCGAGCACGCCAACCTCCAGCCGCACTCCGGCGCCAGCGCCAACCTGGCCGCGTACGCCGCCCTGGTCCAGCCGGGGGACACCGTGCTCGCGATGGACCTGCCGCACGGCGGGCACCTGACCCATGGCAGCCGGGTGAACTTCTCCGGCAAGTGGTTCCACACCGTCGGCTACACCGTCCGCCCGGACACCGAGCTGATCGACTACGACGAGGTGCGCGACCTCGCCCTGGCCCATCGGCCCAAGATGATCATCTGTGGCGCGACCGCCTACCCGCGGCTGATCGACTTCGCCCGGTTCCGGGAGATCGCCGACGAGGTCGGGGCGTACCTGATGGTGGACGCCGCGCACTTCATCGGGCTGGTCGCCGGCCGGGCGATCCCGTCGCCGGTGCCGTACGCCGACGTCGTCTGCTTCACCACCCACAAGGTGCTGCGCGGCCCGCGCGGCGGCATGATCCTCAGCCGGGAGTCGCTGGCCCAGCGGATCGACAAGGCGGTCTTCCCGTTCACCCAGGGCGGCCCGCTGATGCACGCCGTCGCGGCCAAGGCCGTCGCGCTGCGCGAGGCCGCGCAGCCCGAGTTCCGGGCGTACGCCTCGCAGGTGGTCAGCAACGCGCAGGCGCTCGCCGCCGGGCTGACCGACGAGGGGATGCGGCCGGTCTCCGGCGGCACCGACACCCACCTGGCCCTGATCGACCTGCGCGAGACCGGGGTGACCGGCACCGAGGCCGAGGCCCGCTGCGACGCCGCCGCCATCACCCTGAACAAGAACGCCATCCCGTACGACCCGCAGAAGCCGATGGTCGCCTCCGGTATCCGGGTGGGCACCCCGAGCGTCACCACCCAGGGCATGCGGGAGGGCGAGATGCGGCAGGTCGCCTCGCTGGTCGCCCGCGCGGTCCGCACCGATCCGGCCGCCCCCGGTGGCGCCGACACCCTCGCCGGGATCGCCGGTGAGGTCGCCGCGCTGGTCGCCGCCTTCCCGGCGTACCCCCGTGGCTGAGCCCGGGGGGCGCGCGCCGGAGCGGTCCGAGGACCGGCGCTGGCGGCTGCGCCACCTGCCGGTGCTGCTGGCCGCGTCGGTGGCGCTCGGCGCGGTGGCGGCGGTGGTCGGCGGGGTGACCGGCGGCGGCGACGCGGCCCTGGGCGCGGCTGCCGGGGTGGCCGTGACGGCGGTCAGCTACACGCTCACCACAGTGGTGCTGGCCTGGGCCGACGCGGTCAACCCGCAGCTGGTGCTCCCGTTCGGACTCGGCCTGTACGCCGCCAAGTTCACCCTCCTGGGTGTCGTGATGGTCGGCGTCGCGTCGACCGGCTGGGACGGCCTGATTCCGCTCTGTGTCGGCATCGCGGCCGGCGTCGCGGTCTGGACCGGGGTGCACATCTGGTGGCTGACCAGGGTGCACACCCGACAATGACCGTCCCAGCACCTGGGCGACGCGCGAAACTGTCCGTGATCGGTCATTTTCCGGCGGGCGGAAGGGGAGTAGCGTGCCTCCAGACGACTGCACCCGCCAGACGCCCACACAACGCCGGTTGTGCGGGGGGTGAGGCACAGCCTCGTCTTCCCGGCTGATATCGTTCGCCCCGTCATGGCTGATGACCAAACCCACCGATCCACCGGCGGTCCGGACGATGTTCCGACCGGCGCCGGTCAGGGTTGGACGGCGCTCTCGTACCTCATCGGGGGCATGCTCGTGTGGGGTTTCATCGGCTGGCTGGTCGACCAGTGGCTCGACTCCGGCGGCATCGCCACCGGGATCGGCGTCGTGCTCGGCATGGCCGGGGGAATCGTCCTGGTCATCCGCCGACTCGGCACGCCTACTTAGGAAGGGACGCGGTGTTCGGACAGGCGAACGTCTTGGCAGCGGGCCAGGCGGCATTCCCACCCAGCGTGGAGGACTTCTACCTGCCCAGCATCCTGCCCTGGGGTGCGCACGACTCCTACTGGTTCACGAAGATCACTGCGATGGTCTGGCTCGCCGTCGGCGTGCTGATCATCTACTTCCTGGCCAGCTACCGGAAGCCGCAGCTGGTGCCGACGAAGAAGCAGTGGCTCGCCGAGTCGATCTACGGCTTCGTGCGGAACAACATCGCGGTCGACATGATCGGGCACGCGGGTGTGCGGTTCGCGCCGTACTTCACCACGCTCTTCTGCTTCATCCTGCTGACCAACCTCTTCGCGATCGTGCCGTTCTTCCAGATCTCGCCGAACTCGCACATCGCCTTCCCGGCCTTCCTCGCCGTGATCAGCTACGTGCTCTTCATCTACGCCGGCATCAAGCACCACGGGGCCGGGAAGTTCATCAAGAACTCGCTGATCCCGCCGGCGCCCTGGTACATCCTGCCGCTGCTGATCCCGATCGAGTTCTTCTCGACCTTCCTCGTCCGGCCGTTCTCGCTGGCCGTCCGTCTCTTCGCGAACATGTTCGCCGGCCACATGCTCCTGCTGGTCTTCACGCTCGGCGGCTTCGCGATGCTCAGCGCCAACACCTGGCTCGCGCCGGTCTCGGTGCTGTCCTGGGCGATGACCATCGCTCTCACCTTCCTCGAGTTCCTGGTGATCGTCCTGCAGGCCTACGTCTTCACGGTGCTGACCGCCAGCTACGTGCAGGGCGCGCTCGCCGACGAGCACTGATCCACCTCGCACCAACCGTTGTCGTCCCGCGTGACCGTCACGCGTGATAACCAGGAGGAACCACACCAATGGACGCTAGCGTTCTCGCCGCGGTAGAGGGCAGCACCGCCGCCATCGGCTACGGCCTCGCGGCCATCGGCCCGGGCATCGGCGTCGGCCTGGTCTTCGCCGCCTACATCCAGTCGACCGCCCGCCAGCCGGAGTCGTCCCGGATGACCCTGCCGTACGTCTGGATCGGCTTCGCCGTCATCGAGGCGCTCGCGCTGCTGGGTATCGCCTTCGGCTTCATCTGGCAGGGCCAGCTCTAATCCCGTCCCTCGACCGGGAGGTCATCCATGTTCTTCCTCGCCGCTGAGGGGAGTGAGTCGACCCACAACCCGATCGTGCCGATCTGGCAGGAGATCGTGGTTGGAGGCGTCGCCTTCATCCTGCTCTGCTTCGTGCTGATGAAGTTCGTCTTCCCCCGCATGGAGCAGACGTTCCAGGCCCGGGTCGACGCGATCGAGGGCGGCATCAAGCGCGCCGAGGCCGCCCAGGCCGAGGCGAACCAGCTGCTCGAGCAGTACCGCGCGCAGCTCGCCGAGGCGCGCACCGACGCTGCCAAGATCCGGGACGACGCCCGGGCCGACGCGGAGGGCATCCGTCAGGACATCCTCGCCAAGGCGCGGGAGGAGTCCGACCGGATCATCGCGGCCGGCAAGGAGCAGCTCACCGCCGAGCGGGCCACCATCGTGCGCGAGCTGCGCACCGAGGTCGGCACCATCGCGGTGGACCTGGCCAGCAAGATCGTCGGTGAGTCGCTCGCCGACGAGGCTCGTCGCAAGGGCACCGTCGACCGGTTCCTGAGCGGTCTCGAGAGCGCGGGGGCCCGCTGATGCAGGCCGCCAGCCGGGAGTCGTACAAGGTCGCGGCCGAGCGCCTCGACGCGTACGTCCGCGGCGCGGAGCCGTCGGCGGTGGCCACCACCGCCGACGACATCCTCTCCGTCGCCGACCTGCTGCGGCGCGAGCCGCGGCTGCGTCGGGCGCTGTCCGACCCGGCCCGGTCCGGTGAGGACCGTGCCGGGCTGCTGAGCGGCATGCTCTCCGGCAAGATCGGCGCCGCGGCGCTCGACCTGCTCGCCGCGCTGGTCTCCGGCCGGTGGTCGGCTCCGTCGCAACTGCTCGACGGCGCCGAGCGGCTGGGCGTGGAGGCGCTGCTCGCCAGCGCCGACAAGTCCGGTGACCTCGGTGAGGTCGAGGACGAGCTGTTCCGCTTCGGCCAGGTCGTCTCCGGTCAGCCCGCGCTGTCCAACGCGCTGTCCGACCCGATCGCCCCGGCCGGGCAGCGGGCCTCGCTGGCCCGCGAGCTGCTGGCCGGCAAGGCCCGTCCGGTCACCGTCCGCCTCGTCGAGGTGGCGCTCGGCCGGTTCGGGGGACGCTCCGTCAGCGGGGCGCTCACCCGGCTGGTCGAGCTGACCGCCGACCGGCGGGACCGGCAGGTCGCGTACGTGACCGTGGCGGCCCCGTTGAGTGACGAGGAGGAGCGACGCCTCGGTGCCCGCCTCGCCGCCATGTACGGTCGAGAGGTTTCCGTCAAGCAGACGGTCGACCCCGAGGTGCTCGGCGGGGTGAGCGTGCGGGTCGGTTCCGACCTGTACGACGGCACCGTCCTGCGCCGCCTCAACGAGACCCGCAACGCGCTCGCGAAGCGCTGACCAGCGTCCTCGCAGCCCCTTGAACGACGCCATTCGGACCGGTCGGTACTAGGTATCCCGGGCCCCTGATACTTAAGGAAGCAGAGGATGGCCGAGCTGACCATCTCGACGGAGGAGATCCGAGGCGCCCTGGAGCGCTACGTCTCCTCCTACTCGACCGCCGTCTCCCGCGAGGAGGTCGGCACCGTCGCCGACACCGGCGACGGCATCGCCCACGTCGAGGGCCTGCCCTCGACCATGACCAACGAGCTCCTGGAGTTCGAGGACGGCACGCTCGGCGTGGCGTTGAACCTCGACGTCCGGGAGATCGGTGTCGTCGTTCTCGGTGACTCCGCCAAGCTGGAGGAGGGGCAGCGCGTCAAGCGCACCGGCCGGGTGCTCTCCGTGCCGGTCGGCGACGCCTTCCTCGGCCGCGTGGTGGACGCGCTCGGCCAGCCGATCGACGGGCTTGGCGACATCGCCAACGAGGGCTTCCGCGAGCTGGAGCTCCAGGCCCCGAACGTGATGTCCCGGCAGTCGGTCAGCGAGCCGCTGCAGACCGGTATCAAGGCGATCGACGCGATGACCCCGGTCGGCCGTGGCCAGCGCCAGCTGATCATCGGTGACCGGAAGACCGGTAAGACCACGGTCGCCCTGGACACCATCCTCAACCAGCGCGACAACTGGCGCTCCGGCGACCCGAAGATGCAGGTCCGCTGCATCTACGTCGCCATCGGCCAGAAGGCCTCCACGATTGCCTCGATCAAGGGCATCCTGGAGGAGGCGGGCGCGATGGAGTACACCACCATCGTCGCCTCCCCGGCGTCGGACCCGGCGGGCTTCAAGTACCTCGCCCCCTACACCGGTTCGTCCATCGGGCAGCACTGGATGTACGGCGGCAAGCACGTCCTGATCGTCTTCGACGACCTGAGCAAGCAGGCCGAGGCGTACCGGGCCGTGTCGCTGCTGCTGCGCCGTCCGCCGGGCCGTGAGGCCTACCCGGGTGACGTCTTCTACCTGCACTCCCGCCTGCTGGAGCGCTGCGCCAAGCTCTCCGACGACCTGGGCGGCGGCTCGATGACCGGCCTGCCGATCATCGAGACGAAGGCCAACGACATCTCGGCCTTCATCCCGACCAACGTCATCTCGATCACGGACGGCCAGATCTTCCTCGAGACCGACCTGTTCAACCAGGGCGTCCGGCCGGCCATCAACGTCGGTACCTCGGTCTCCCGGGTCGGTGGCGCCGCGCAGGTCAAGCCGATGAAGAAGGTCGCTGGCTCGCTGCGACTCAACCTGGCCCAGTTCCGCGAGCTGGAGGCGTTCGCCGCCTTCGCCTCCGACCTGGACAGGGCCTCCCGTGCCCAGCTGGAGCGCGGTTCCCGCCTGGTCGAGCTGCTCAAGCAGGCGAACTACTCGCCGTACCCGGTGCAGGACCAGGTCGTCTCGGTCTGGGCCGGCACCGAGGGCAAGCTGGACGACATCCCGGTCGGCGAGGTCCGCCGCTTCGAGTCCGAGTTCCTCCAGTACCTGCGGCACAAGCACGAGGGCACCCTCGCGGGGATCGCCGACAACAAGTGGGACGACGAGATCATCGGCACCCTCGACCGGGCCATCGCGCAGTTCAAGCAGATGTTCCTGGGCAAGGAGGACGAGCAGCGGATCAACGAGGCGCCGGCCAAGCCGCTCGAGGGCGAGGAGAACCGCGAGTCGGTGACCCGGTTCCGCGACGGCGAGACCGACCGCCCGGTAGAGAGCTGATCCATGGCGGCCCAGGTTCGCGTTCTTCGCCAACGGATCCGTTCGGCGAAGGGGATGAAGAAGATCACCAAGGCGATGGAGCTCGTGGCGACGAGCCGGATCGCCAAGTCCCAGGCCCGGGTGCAGGCGTCTCTGCCGTACGCCCAGGCCATCACCGGCGTGCTCACGGCGCTGGCGTCCAACGCCCGGATCGACCACCCGCTGCTCACCCCGCGTGAGCGGGTGCGGCGGGCGGGCGTCCTGCTGGTCACCAGCGACCGTGGCCTGGCCGGCGGTTACAGCTCCAACGCGATCAGGACGGCGGAGTCGCTGATCGCCCGGCTGAAGGCCGACGGCAAGCAGCCGGTCCTCTACGTCATCGGGCGTAAGGGCGTCACGTTCTACCGGTTCCGCAACCGGCCGATCGAGGCGAACTGGACCGGGTTCTCCGAGCAGCCGACGTTCGCCAACGCCCGCGAGGTGGGCGAGACGCTGATCAAGGCGTTCTCGGCCGGTGCGGACGACGCCGACGGCGGCGCCGGGGCGGACGGGGTGCTCGGGATCGACGAGTTGCACATGGTCTACACCGAGTTCCACTCGCTGATGACCCAGAACCCGGTCGCGAAGGTCATCGGGCCGATGCAGGTCGAGGACCGGCCGAGGTCCGAGGGTCTGCTGCCGGCGTACGAGTTCGAGCCGGAGGCGGAGGCGCTGCTCGACGCGCTGCTGCCGAAGTACATCAACACGCGGATCTACGCGGCGTTGATCGAGTCGGCGGCGAGTGAGTCGGCGGCGCGGCGGCGGGCGATGAAGAGCGCCACCGACAACGCCGAAGAGATGATCGAGAAGTACACGCGTGAGATGAACTCGGCCCGCCAGGCCGGGATCACCCAGGAGATCAGCGAGATCGTCGGCGGCGCGAACGCGCTGGCCGCGTCGGGAAGTGAAGTGTGATGACTGCACCAGTGGAGACCAAGACGGCCACGGGTCGCGTGGTCCGGGTCATCGGCCCGGTCGTCGACGCCGAGTTCCCGCGCGACGCCATGCCGGCCCTGTTCAACGCACTGCAGGTGAAGGTGGAGCTCTCCGGCGGCGCGAAGACGCTGACCCTGGAGGTCGCCCAGCACCTGGGTGACAACATGGTCCGCGCCATCTCGATGCAGCCGACCGACGGTCTGGTCCGCGGCACCGAGGTGAGCGACACCGGCTCGCCGATCAGCGTGCCGGTGGGTGACGCGGTCAAGGGCCACGTCTTCAACGCCATCGGCGAGTGCCTCAACCTGGCCGAGGGCGAGGTGCTCCAGGCGGACGACCGGTGGGGCATCCACCGCAAGGCTCCGGCCTTCGCGGACCTGGAGCCGAAGACCGAGATGCTGGAGACCGGCATCAAGGTCATCGACCTGCTCGCCCCGTACGTCAAGGGCGGCAAGATCGGCCTGTTCGGCGGCGCCGGCGTGGGCAAGACGGTGCTCATCCAGGAGATGATCACCCGGGTCGCGAACAACTTCGGTGGTACGTCGGTCTTCGCCGGCGTGGGTGAGCGGACCCGTGAGGGCAACGACCTCATCGCCGAGATGACCGAGTCGGGCGTCATCGACAAGACCGCGCTGGTCTTCGGCCAGATGGACGAGCCCCCGGGCACCCGGCTGCGGGTCGCCCTCTCCGCGCTGACCATGGCGGAGTACTTCCGTGACGTGAAGAAGCAGGAGGTGCTGCTCTTCATCGACAACATCTTCCGCTTCACGCAGGCCGGTTCCGAGGTCTCCACGCTGCTCGGCCGCATGCCGAGCGCCGTGGGTTACCAGCCGACCCTGGCCGACGAGATGGGCGAGCTCCAGGAGCGGATCACCTCCGTCCGGGGCCAGGCCATCACCTCGATGCAGGCGATCTACGTGCCCGCCGACGACTACACCGACCCGGCGCCGGCCACCACCTTCGCCCACCTCGACGCCACCACCAACCTGGAGCGGTCGATCTCCGACAAGGGCATCTACCCGGCCGTGGACCCGCTGGCGTCCTCGTCCCGGATCCTCGCCCCGGAGTTCGTCGGTGCCGACCACTTCCAGGTCGCCACCGAGGTGAAGCGGATCCTGCAGCGCTACAAGGACCTGCAGGACATCATCGCCATCCTCGGTATCGAGGAGCTCTCCGAGGAAGACAAGATCACCGTGGCCCGGGCCCGGCGGATCGAGCGCTTCCTGTCGCAGAACACCTACGCCGCCGAGCAGTTCACCGGCGTGCCGGGCTCGACGGTCCCGATCGCGGAGACCATCGACGCGTTCCGGAAGATCAGCGAGGGCGAGTACGACCACTTCCCCGAGCAGGCCTTCTTCATGTGCGGCGGTCTGGAGGACCTGGAGCGCAAGGCGAAGGAGCTGATGGCGGAGGGCTGACCTCCGGCACACCCACGAAGGCCATCCCGGCGCGAGCCGGGGTGGCCTTCGTCCAGTTGCGCGGTCTGATCGCCCCCGGTGTCCGGGTTTCCGGGGTGAGCGTTTCCCGTCCGCGCGCGGTACCGTTTCGAGCGCGACGCTCGCGAACGCGCGTCGATCCGGTGCAACTTTTCGGCTACGTGCGCCCGTCTCCTAGTCGTGGGCGTGACGAATGGAGATGCTCGTGGTTAAGGCCGGCAAGGGCGGCGCCAAGCCGTCCATCTGGTCGGGTGTGCCGCGGTGGGCCCGCGCCTGCACCATGTTCGGGACCGTGCTCATGCTGCTCAGCGGCGTGGTGCTGGTGGGTTACGAGGCGCTGCTGTCCCGCTACGAGGGCGCGGTGGGCAAGGCCGACCTCTTCGGCGACCAGGCGGCCGGGGCGCAGGAGCGCAAGAGCAACATCAAGGGCCCGTTGAACATCCTGCTGGTGGGCATCGACCCCCGCAAGCCGGAGGCGCGGCCGTTGGCCGACTCGATCATGGTCCTGCACGTGCCGGAGTCGATGGACCGGGCGTACCTGTTCTCCATGCCGCGTGACCTCTACGTCGAGATCCCGAAGTTCGACAAGGCCGGCTACCAGGGCGGCTCCGGCAAGCTCAACGGGGCGATGTCGCACGGCAGCGTCGTGCAGGGGCAGAACCCGAGCACATCGCAGGGCTTCGAGCTGCTCGCCAATACCGTGAAGAACGTGACCGGCATCGAGCGGTTCGACGCCGGGGCGATCATCAACTTCTCCGGCTTCCAGAAGATCGTCGACGCGATGGGCGGCGTCGACATGTACATCGAGCGGGACGTGCGCTCCGAGCACCGCGAGCCGGACGGCCGGCACCGCGAGCCGAACCCGCGCGGCGAGGGCTACATCGGGCCGCAGGCGGAGTACAAGAAGGGCAACGCCCACCTGAAGGGGTGGCAGGCGCTGGACTACGTCCGGCAGCGCTACCCGAAGAGCGGCGTCCCGGACGGCGACTACGGACGGCAGCGCCACCAGCAGCAGTTCGTCAAGGCGATGGCCAGCCAGGCGTTCAGCGCGGACGTGGTGGCCAACCCGATCAAGCTGGACCGGGTGATCCGGGCCGCCGGGCAGTCGCTGACCTTCAGCGGTCGGGGCAACAGCGTGGTGGACTACGGCGTCGCCCTCAAGGGCATCCGCCCGGAGAACATCGAGATGATCAAGCTGCCGGGTGGGGGGATCGGCACCGGATCGGCGTACAAGGGTGAGCAGTTCGTGCCGGCCGTGGACGACTTCTTCACCGCGCTGAAGAACGAGCAGCTCGACGCGTTCATGCTGGAGCACCCGGAGTTCCGCAACAAGGCGAAGTGACCCGTACGCACCGACGGGCCGGCATCGCGCCGGCCCGTCCCGGCGGGTCCGCGCGCCGGGTGGCGCAGGTCTCGCCACCCGCGTTGGGACGCTCCCGGCGGCGGGACTAGACTTTCGGCAATCCCCCGCCGCAGCAAGGAGACAGCGTGGCACAGCAGCTTCACGTCGAGCTCGTAGCCGTCGAGGAGAAGGTCTGGTCCGGCGAGGCCGAGATGGTCGTCGCCCGGACGACCGAGGGTGAGCTGGGTGTGCTGCCGGGGCACGCGCCCCTGCTCGGCCAGCTCGCCGAGCCCAGCCAGGTCCGTATCAAGCAGGCCGGCGGTCAGCAGGTCGCGTACGACGTCGCCGGCGGCTTCCTGTCGGTGACCGGCGAGGGCGTCACGGTGCTCGCCGAGAGCGCCACCCCGGCCACCCCGGCGCGCTGAGCCGTCCCGCCGATGGAGATCGTGGAAGGGATCGGAATCGGCGTCGCGGTCGTGCTCGCCGCGCTTCTGATCCTCTTCATCCGGCGGGCCCTGGTCACCCGTAGCGGGGGCATCATCCGGCTCAGCGTCCGGGTCACCACGGTGCTCGACGGCCGGGGCTGGTCGCCCGGCTTCGGCCGTTTCGCCGCCGACGAGCTCCGCTGGTACCGGATGTTCAGCTTCGCCCTGCGGCCCAAGCGGGTGCTCTCCCGCAAGGAGCTGGCGGTGGAGCGTCGACGTCTGCCCGAGGGCCAGGAGCGCCTCTCCATGCCCGCCGACTGGGTGATCCTGCGCTGTACCAGCCAGCACGCTCCGGTCGAGATCGCCATGGCGCGCTCCACGGTCACCGGTTTCCTCTCCTGGCTCGAGGCCGCCCCGCCCGGGGCGGCCTCGCCGCGTCTGGCCTCCCAGGACTGGCCCGCCGCCTGACCCGCCCCGCTCACCGTCAGGGATTTCCGGGGAGCCCACCCGCTCCGGGCGGTCAGGCCTGATCCCTGCGCGGGCGGGCTCCCCGGAAACCCCTCACGTGCCCCGCTGCGTCGTCTAGGCGCGGTTGTTCACCATGCACCGTCACCGGTCCGGGGAGGCGACCAGCTCGACCTCGTACCCCTGCCCGTCGGTGAGGTAGGCGGCGTAGGTGTCCGGCCCGCCGGCGTGCGGGTGGCGGTCCGGGAAGAGCAGCGCCCAGCCGTGCGCGGGCGCGGCCGCGACCAGCCGGTCCACCGCGGCGGGCGGACCGGCGTGGAAGGCCAGGTGGTTGAGGCCCGGAGCGAGCCGGTCGTGGACCCGCCCGGAGAGCGCCGGGGACTCCTCCATGACCAGGTACGTCGGGCCGAGCCGCCAGGACCGGCCGGCCGGCCAGTCCTGGTACGGCGTCCAGCCCAGCTCGCCCAGGAGCCAGCCCCAGCTGGCCCGGGCGGCGTCGAGGTCGGGCACCCAGACCTCGACGTGGTGCAGCGCCCCGGTGCTCAGCGCTTGCCGCCCGGCACCCATAGCACATCTCCGGCCGGATTTGCCGTTCTTGACAGGATGAAGAGCAGGTCGGAGAGGCGGTTGAGATACTTGGCCGGGAGGGAGCTGGTGCGATCCGGGTCGTGAGCGACCAGGGCCCAGGCCGCGCGTTCGGCGCGCCGGGCGATCGTCCGTGCCACGTGCAGCAGCGCCGCGCCCGCGGTGCCGCCGGGGAGGATGAAGGAGTCGAGCTTGCTCAGGCGTGCGTTGTACTCGTCGCACCAGCCTTCGAGGCGCTCCACGTACTCCTCGGTGACCCGCAGCGGCGGGTACTTCGGGTCCGGCTCGACGGGAGTGGCCAGGTCGGCGCCCACGTCGAACATGTCGTTCTGGATCGAGCCCAGCACGGCCCGCAGCTCGTCGTCGAGCTGCCCCAGGGCGAGCGCCACGCCGATCGCGGCGTTGCACTCGTCGACATCCGCGTACGCGGCGATCCGCGGATCGGTCTTTGGCACCTGCTCGTTGTTGCTCAGCCTGGTCATGCCGGCGTCGCCGGCCTTGGTGTAGATGCGCGTGAGGTGGACGGCCATGACGCACAGCCTACGGATACCGGACCTGACGATCCCGGCGCGGCCGGACCCGACCGGGCGGTCGGGCGGGGTGGGGCCGGGTGACGCCGGTGATCCCGCAGTCGACGCCGTCGACGTCATCCGGGTGGCTGGCGACGCCCGCCTGGCCGGCACGGTCCACGTGGTCGGCGCGAAGAACTCGGCGTTGAAGCTGATGGCGGCGGCGTTGCTGGCGCCGGGGCGCAGCGTGATCACCAACGTCCCCCGGATCACCGACATCGCGATCATGGGCGAGGTGCTGCGCCGGCTCGGCTGCGGCGTACGGTTCGACGCCGACGACCCGGTCGACCCGATGGTCGCGCTCGGCGGGACGGCCCGGTCCCGCTCGGTGATCATCGACGTGCCCGAGCAGCCCGGTGCGGAGGCCGACTACGACCTGGTCCGCCGGCTGCGCGCGTCGATCTGCGTGCTGGGCCCGCTGCTGGCCCGTCGCGGGTACGTGCGGGTGGCCCACCCGGGCGGCGACGCCATCGGCTCCCGGGGGCTGGACATGCACATCGCCGGGCTGACCCGGATGGGCGCGGAGATCTCCGGCGAACACGGCTTCGTCATCGCCTCCGCACCGGACGGCCTGCGCGGCGCGGAGATCGTGCTGGACTTCCCGAGCGTGGGCGCCACCGAGAACCTGGTGATGGCGGCGGTGCTGGCCCGGGGCTTGACGGTGATCGACAACGCGGCTCGGGAGCCGGAGATCGTCGACATCTGCACGATGCTCAACCAGATGGGCGCCCGGATCTCCGGCGCCGGCAGCTCCACCCTGCACATCCTCGGCGTACCCGAGCTGCGCCCGGTCCGGCACGCCACGGTGGGGGACCGGATCGTCGGCGGCACCTGGGCGTTCGCCGCCGCGATGACCCGCGGGGACGTCACGGTCACCGGCGTGGAGCCGGCGTTCCTGGAGGTCGCGCTGGACAAGCTGGTCTCGGCCGGTGCGCTGGTGGAGACCCGCGGTGACGCCTTCCGGGTGCGCGCCGACGACCGCCCCACCGCGGTCGACGTGGTTACCCTGCCGTTTCCGGGCTTCGCCACCGACCTGCTGCCGATGGCGATCGGGCTGGCCGCGGTGAGCGACGGCGCCTCGCTGATCACCGAGAACATCTTCGACGGCCGGTTCATGTTCGCCAACGAGATGATGCGGCTGGGCGCGGACATCAAGACCGACGGCCACCACGCGGTGGTGCGGGGCCGGGACCGGCTCTCCGGCGCCCCGGTACGCGCCACCGACATCCGCGCCGGGGCCGGGCTGATCATCGCCGGGCTCTGCGCGGACGGGGTCACCGAGGTCTCCCATGTGCACCACGTCGACCGCGGCTACCCGGACTTCGTCGCCGACCTGAAGGCGCTCGGGGTGGAGGTGGAGCGGGGCACCACCCCGGAGGCCCCCGACCTGACGATCTGAGGGGTAAGGCCCGCGTCCCGGCCCCGGACGAGGGCCTTAGCCGTCGTTCAGGCTCGCCGACTAGGGTGCAGACAGACACTCAATCGCAGCGAGGGAGAAGCAGATGGCGGGTCGACTCGCGGTCGTCGGGGCCGGGCTGATGGGCTCGGGTATCGCCCAGGTGGCGGCGCAGGCGGGCTGGCAGGTGACGCTGCGGGACCTGGACGACGCGGCCACTAAGCGGGGCGTCGACGGCATCCGGAAGTCGCTGGAGAAGTTCGCCGAGAAGGGGAAGATCGACGCGTCCGAGGTCGACGCGGCGCTGGGCCGGATCACCCCGACCACCGACCTGGAGGCGGTCGCCGACGCGGACATCGTGGTCGAGGCGGTCTTCGAACGGCTGGAGATCAAGCACGAGGTGTTCCGCGCGCTCGACAAGATCTGCAAGGCGGACGCCGTGCTCGCCACGAACACCTCGGCCATCCCGGTGACCCAGATCGCCGCCGTGACCGAGCGGCCGGAGGCGGTCGTCGGGACGCACTTCTTCTCGCCGGTGCCGATGATGAAGCTCTGCGAGCTGGTCCGGGGCTACAAGACCAGCGACGAGACGCTGGCCATCGTGAAGGCGTTCGCCGAGGGCATCGGCAAGACGGTCGTGGTGGTCAACCGGGACATCGCCGGCTTCGTCACCACCCGGCTGATCTCGGCGCTGGTCGTCGAGGCGGTCAAGCTGGTGGAGTCCGGCGTCGTATCGGCGGAGGACCTGGACACCGCCTGCCGGCTCGGCTTCGGCCACGCCATGGGCCCGCTGGCCACCACCGACCTGACCGGCGTGGACGTGCTGCTGCACGCCTCGAAGAACATCTACACCGACACCGCGGACGAGAAGTTCTTCCCGCCGGAGCTGCTCCAGCGCATGGTCACCGCCGGCGACCTGGGCCGCAAGACCGGCAAGGGCTTCTACACGTACTGACGGGGTCCGGGGAGCGGCTGATGCTCCTCGGCCGCTCAGCGGACCGCCGCCGCCGGCGCGGGGGCGGTCCGCCGCAGCCCCGCGGTGAGCACAAGCGTGGCCGCCAGCGACGCCGCGGCGAGCAGCGCAACGGCCCAGTACGCCGGGACCAGGTCCGCGACCGTGCCGGCGAGCGCGGCGCACACCGCCTGCCCGGCCAGCATGCCGTTGCCGTGCAGGCCGAGCACCTGGCCACGGGCCTCGGGTGGCGAGTGGGCGATCAGCCGCTCCTGCAACGGCAGCCCGGCGGCGAAGCCGACCGAGGCGATCAGTGCGACGACCATGGCCAGCGGTAGCGGCGGCGACAGCAGGAAGACACTGCCGTCGCGGCTGGGTGGTCTGGGACAAGCCGACCCGGTTCGGCATGGTGTATCCGACGCGCGGGATCCTGGTCGATCCCACCTCACCGGCACCCGACGGGCTCGCCCGGCTGATCGGCGCGAACCGGGCCAACATCCTCGCCAGGCTGGACACCCCGCTGAGCACCTCGCAGCTCGTGGTGGTGACCGGGCTGTCCCTCGGAACGGTGAGCGACCACCTGCGGGTGCTGCTGGACGCGGGCGCCGTCAGCAAACGGCGGTCCGGGCGCGAGGTGCTCTACTGGCGTACGCCGCTCGGCGTCGCGCTCGCCGTCGGCGGCTGAGCAGGGTCGCTCGGCCGCCGGCGTCGGGGCCGCCCCGCCGGGTCAGCCGTCACGCTTGGTGGTCCAGCGGAAGGTGGTCAGGCAGAGGACGAGGCCGATCACGCACCAGGCGCCGAGGACCAGGGCGACCCGGCCCAGCTCGAACGAGCCGCCGGGCTCCTGGGCGCCGAAGCTCTCCGGCAGGAAGACCGACCGCAGCCCCTGGCACATCCACTTGAGCGGGAAGAGCGCCGCGACCTGCTGCATCCAGGTGGGCAACTCGGTGAAGACGAAGAACACCCCGGAGATGAACTGCAGCACCAGCGCGACCGGAGTGACCACGGCCGAGCCGCTGCGCGCGGTGCGGGCCAGCGAGGAGATGGCGATCCCGCACAGGGTGCACGCGGTCACCCCGAGCACGGAGACCCAGCCGAAGGTGAACCACCTCGCGGCGGTGCCGGGCAGGTCGAGGTCGAACAGCGTCACGGCGACGGCTAGCAGCAGCGCGGTCTCCGCGACGCCGATCGCCACCACCATGATCACCTTGCCGGCGAACCAGACCCACTTCGGCATCGGCGTGCCCCGGTAGCGCTTGAGCACCCCCCGGTCCCGCTCGATGGGGATCCAGATGCCCAGGTTCTGGAAGCTCACGGTCATCAGCCCGGTCGCGATCATGCCGGTGATGAAGTACTGGGTGTACTTCACCCCGCCGCCGATGGTGCCGTCGAAGATCGCCGCGAAGATCAGGATCATGATGATCGGGAAGCCCATCGTGAAGACGACGGACTCCCGGCTGCGCAGGAACTGGGTGATCTCCAGCCGGCCCTGCCGCAGCGCGAGGGCACCGGGCCCGACCCGCCGGCCACCGGTGGCGGCGACCGGGGCCGCCGGCTTCGTCGTGGTCGTCATGAGTGTCCGATCATCCGCAGGTAGACGTCTTCCAGGGTCGGCCGGGTCACGGTGAGGCCGGGGACCTCGCCGCCGAAGCGCGCGGCCAGCTCCGCCACCAGCGCCGTCGGCGTCGCGCTCTCCGCGGTCTCCGGCGTCCCGTCCGGGGTACGCCAGGAGACCGTCGCCAGGGCCTCCTGCCGGTTGCCGAGCCGGTTCGGCGGGGCCACCTCGACCAGCCGGCCGCCGGCGATCACGCCCACCCGGTCAGCCAGCGCCTCGGCCTCGTCCAGGTAGTGCGTGGTGAGCACGATGGTGGTGCCGGCGGCGGCCAGGTCGCGGATCAGCTCCCAGAACTCCCGGCGGGCCTCCGGGTCGAAGCCGGTGGTCGGCTCGTCCAGGAAGAGCAGCTCGGGGCGGCCGATGATGCCCAGCGCCACGTCGAGCCGGCGCTTCTGCCCGCCGGAGAGGGTGTGCGTGCGGGCCTTCGCCTTGCCGGCCAGGCCGACCCGCTCGACCACCTTGTCCGGGTCGTCGGCGTCGGCGTAGAAGCCGGAGAAGTGCCGGACCACCTCGGCGACGGTCAGCTCGTCGAACTCGCCGGTGCCCTGGAGCACCATGCCGACCCGGGAGCGCCAGCGCTGATCCGGGTGGGCCGGGTCGCTGCCCAGCACCGAGACCTCGCCGGCGTCGCGCCGCCGGTAGCCCTCCAGGACCTCCACCGTGGTGGTCTTGCCCGCGCCGTTCGGGCCGAGCAGGGCGAACACCTCGCCGCGGCGGACGTCGAGGTCGACCCCCGCCACCGCGACGTTGTCGCCGTACGCCTTGCGCAGTCCCCGCACGGAGATCGCGAGCTCGTCATCCATGACGTCAAGTGTGCGACCTGGCGGTAAGCGCAGGGAGCCCGGGGTGTGGTGGTCGGGACCATCTCGGGCGCTCTGCCCCCCGACGTCCGCGACATGGACCTGTGTGGTTTTCCACAGCCCGTTTTACTGAACGGTAACTTAGACTCCGGCCATGGACGAGAAGGCTCTCCCGGGTCGGCTGCCGGAGCGCGACCGCCCGTGGGTGATGCGCACGTACGCCGGGCACTCCTCCGCCGCGGCCACCAACGCGCTCTTCCGCCGCAACCTGGCCAAGGGGCAGACCGGTCTCTCAGTCGCCTTCGACCTGCCCACCCAGACCGGCTACGACCCGGACCACGAGCTGGCCTCCGGTGAGGTCGGCCGGGTCGGTGTCCCGGTCGCCCACCTCGGCGACATGCGGGCCCTTTTCGAGGGCATCCCGCTGGCCGAGATGAACACCTCGATGACGATCAACGCGCCGGCGATGTGGCTGCTCGCCCTGTACGGCACGGTCGGCGCCGAGCAGGGCGCCGAGCTGGTCCGCTGCGCCGGGACCACGCAGAACGACATCATCAAGGAGTACCTGTCCCGGGGGACGCACATCTTCCCGCCGGCGGCGTCGCTGCGGCTGACCGCCGACGTCATCGCGTACACGCTGCGCGAGATGCCGAAGTGGAACCCGGTCAACATCTGCTCGTACCACCTTCAGGAGGCCGGCGCGACGCCGGTGCAGGAGGTCGGCTTCGCGCTGGCCACCGCGGTCGCCGTGCTCGATGAGGTCCGAGACTCCGGCCAGGTGCCCGCCGAGCGGATGGGCGACGTGGTCCAGCGGATCTCCTTCTTCGTCAACGCCGGGGTGCGCTTCGTCGAGGAGATCGCCAAGATGCGCGCCTTCGGCGCGCTCTGGGACGAGATCACCCGCGAGCGCTACGGCGTGCAGAACCCGAAGCAGCGCCGGTTCCGCTACGGCGTTCAGGTCAACTCGCTCGGCCTGACCGAGGCCCAGCCGGAGAACAACATCCAGCGCATCGTGCTGGAGATGCTCGGCGTGACCTTCTCCCGGGACGCCCGGGCCCGCGCGGTGCAGCTGCCCGCCTGGAACGAGGCGCTCGGCCTGCCCCGCCCCTGGGACCAGCAGTGGTCGCTGCGGATGCAGCAGGTGCTCGCGTACGAGTCGGACCTGCTGGAGTACCCGGACCTCTTCGAGGGCTCGCACGTGATGACCGGGCTGGTCGACGGGATCGTCGCCGGGGCCCGGGTCGAGCTGGAGAAGGTGCTGGAGATGGGCGGCGTGGTGGCCGCCGTGGAGACCGGCTACCTGAAGAGCGCCCTGGTCGCCTCGCTGGCGGACCGGCGGCGCCGGATGGAGTCCGGCGCCGACGTGGTGGTCGGCGTCAACCGGTTCACCGAGACCGAGCCCTCGCCGCTGACCGCGGCCGGCGCCGAGGCCGTCGAGCAGGTCGACCCGGCGGTGGAGGCGGCCGCCGTCTCCTCCGTACGCGAGTGGCGGGCCGGTCGGGACGGCGCGGCGGTCGACGCGGCACTGGCCCGGCTGCGCGCGGACGCCGCGACCACGACGAACCTGATGGCGGCCACGTTGGAGTGCGTGCGGGCCGGGGTGACCACCGGGGAGTGGTCCGGCGCGCTGCGCCAGGTCTTCGGCGAGTACCGGGCGCCGACGGGCCTCGCGGGCGGGGCCGGAGCCGGCAGCGACGCGGGGCTCGCGGCGGTCCGCGAGCGGGTCGCCGCCACCGCGCGCGAGCTGGGCAGCGGCCGGCTCCGGCTGCTGGTCGGCAAGCCCGGCCTGGACGGGCACTCCAACGGCGCCGAGCAGATCGCGGTACGCGCCCGCGACGCCGGCTTCGAGGTGGTCTACCAGGGCATCCGGCTGACCGCCGGACAGATCGTGGCCGCCGCCGTCGAGGAGGACGTCGACCTGGTCGGCCTGTCGGTGCTCTCCGGCTCGCATCTGGCGGCCGTGCCGGCGGTGCTGGACGGGCTGCGCGCCGCCGGCCGGGGCGACCTGCCGGTGGTGGTCGGCGGGATCATCCCCGCCGGCGACGCGGAGGCGCTGCGGGCCGCCGGGGTGGCCCGGGTCTTCACGCCGAAGGACTTCGCGCTGACCGGGATCATCGACGAGCTGGTCAGCGTCATCCGGGAGGCGAACGACCTGGCGGGGTAGTCGTCAGCGGCTCTGGTAGGTCATGCAGTCGGCCATGTCGTTGTCCGGGCCGACCGTGATCGCCGGGGCGTGGCACTCCAGCGCGGAGTTGTGCCGGCAGTCCGATCGGCTGCAGGCGCCCACCTGGGCGATGAGCTGCTCGATCCCGCCCCGCACCGGCATCTCCACGAAGGTGTGGCAGTGGGCGTGGTCGCTGCTGCCGATCGTGATGGCGAAGGCGTGACAGTCGTTGGTGTGGTTGTAGGCGCAGGACGCGACCGCGCATTCCTGGACGCGGGGCATCTCCATCGCTGCGGTCATGGCGACCTCCCTCTTGGCTTCTGCCCCGATACTAGGCTTTTGAGCGTTTCGCCTTACCGGGTTCCGCCGACCCTCATCCGCAGATGCGCCAGGCGCCGTCCTCCTTCACCAGGGTGAACACCTGGGTGGTCTCCGCGCCGGTCTCCGTCGTCATCCGTACCGTGGCGGTGCCGCGCGTCCGCCCGTTGGTGTTGGTGACGTTCAGCCCGCCGATCTCATAGTCGGCCAGCCGCGGCTGGGTCTCCTGCCGACGGGCGAAGTCGGCCAGCGACGTCTCCTCACGGTTCTGCCGGCAGAGCAGGTCGTACGCCCGCTGGTGGTCGCCGGCCCGCACGGCGTCCAGGTAGCTGGTGGTGGCGTCCCGGGCCGGCCCGACCGCCTCCTTCACCGTGCTGTAGAGGAAGAAGCCGCCGACGACGCCGCCGACACAGCAGACCGCCAGCACGGCGCCGACGACGATCAGAACGGTCCGCAGGGTGCGGCTGTTGTTCCTGGGGGGCACCGGGATCGGCTGGTACGTCATGGCTGGCAGGCTAGGCCCGCCGCGCAACCTGCCGTGCTCGGCTGCGGCCCGCGGTGCTCGGCTGCGGCCCGCCGGGCCGGCTCAACGGCCGGCGTGGACGGTCGGGTCGAGCACCTCGGAGAGCGGGGCCGGAGCCAGGCCCCGCTCGGCCAGGCCGGCGAGGATGTGCGGCATCGCCTCGTCGGTCATCGGCGCGTTCGCCTCGGTGACGTGCAGGATGATCACCGAGCCGGGCCGGACCTGGCTCAGCACCGCCCGGACGATCGGCTGCCACCTCGTGGCGAACGGGTCGCCGCTGACCACGTCTCCGTCCACCACGGTCAGCCCGAGCGGCGCCAGCTCGGCCAGCGCCGTGCGGTCGTGGCAGAGACCGGGGAAGCGGAAGTAGCGGGTCTGCCGGCCCCCGTACGGAGCGATCACGTCGAAGGTCCGCGCCACGTCGGCGGTCATCTCCCGCCGGGGGATCGGCGGCAGGTGGTAGCAGTGCGGGGTGAACGCCGCGTGCCCGTAGGTGTGGTTGGCCAACTCGAACCGCGGATTGTCGGCCAGCCGGCGGGTCAGCTCCGGGTACTGCTCCACCCACTTGCCGGTGAGGAAGAAGGTGGCCGGCACCCGTTCGCGTTCGAGCAGCTCGATGATCTTCAGGTTCGCGTACGACGGGGGACGGGATCCGCGCAACTGCCGGCGCATCACGTCGGTCATGTCCGCGTCGAAGGTCAGCGCCACCTTCCCTCCGGTACGCGGGCCGTGGTCGACCACCGGGGGCAGGGTGCCCGGCCGGGTGGCCCCGGGCAACGCCGCGCCCGGTCCCGCGGGCGTCGTCCCCGTCCCGGCCGGTACGCCCCGCCCCGGTGTCGTGGCGGCCCCGCTGCCCGGCGCCCCGCTGCCCGGCACCCCGTTTCCCGGCACCCCGAGCGCGCCGGCCCGTCCCGGCCCGCGCAGGGGCGCCGGGCCGACAAGGACCGCGAGGGCGGCGACGACGGCGGCGAGGACGGCGGCCGTGACGGTGGCCGTGACGGTGGCGAGCGGGACGTGGGGATTCTTCACGAGCATTGGGTGATGATCGCAGTGCGGCCCGGGTCGTGGTGGCCCCCGAACGGTCGCTTCCGGGCGCACCCTCCGGATCAGGTCTCCAGGTGCGCCGGGCCGGGGATCAGGTCGCCGTCTGTTGCGCCGTCGGGGCGGCGTGGGGTGGCCCGGGTCGGCGCCAGTCGCTTGAAGGGCCGGATTCGGGTGCGTCTCTTGCTGCTCCGGCGACACGCAACGCACCCGAATCTCCCGGCGGGGCCCCATGCCGGTGATGGTCGGTGTGGGCCGGTGGGCGTGTCGGGTCCCGGATGTCCGGTTTCGGGCGGGCGGATGACCGCCCGGATGGCCGGATCGCCGATCTGTGGGCTGCGCGTCCGGTGACCGGCGGCACCCTGGCGGCGGAATCCTGGCCGGCCCGGGGTCGTTACACCCTCCGTACGACCGCAGCAGTAAGCCCCCTTCCGGTCTGGCCGGTCGGGTGGCGGGCCCCGGAATGATGGTGGGCCGGCGGTCGTTACACATGGTCCCGGCGCCGCGAGCCCCCGCTCGTGAAGCCTGCCGGACAAGGACTTCCCCCCTTTGATTCTTTGGGCGCCCTGTCGTGGTGCTTGCGCCGTGCTCCGACCCCCCGGTCGGGTGCGTGCGCC